>NZ_JBNLXQ010000013.1:0-82903 GCF_053840905.1 Caproiciproducens sp. | reverse complement strand
AGGATATCCGCCCGCTGAAAATCGTAATCCTCAATCTGATGCCCACAAAGATCGATACGGAAACGCAGCTTCTGCGGCTTTTGGGAAATTCTCCTTTACAGGTGGATGTTGAACTGATGCAGATGGCGACGCATATTTCCAAGAATACTTCGGCGTCGCATCTCAATACTTTTTACAAAACGTTTGGCGAATTGGAGGACGAAAAATTCGACGGCATGATTATTACGGGTGCCCCTGTCGAAAACATGCCGTTTGAAGAAGTCGATTATTGGGACGAGCTCTGCGAAATCATGACCTGGAGCAGGCGCAACGTTTATTCCACTCTGCACATCTGCTGGGGAGCTCAGGCTGGACTCTATTATCACTTCGGAGTGCCGAAATATCAGCTGCCCGAAAAGCTTTCGGGCGTATTTCTTCACCGTCTTCTCGACTGCCGGCATCCGCTGGTCCGCGGCTTCGACGACAATTTCTTTTCGCCGCATTCCAGAAATACCGAAGTCAGAATGAAGGACATTGAAAAAATAGAGGATTTGATCGTCCTGACGGCTTCGGAGGAAGCCGGGGTCCATATTATCGCCAGAAAGAACGGCAGGCAGTTTTTTGTTACCGGCCACCTGGAGTACGACTGCAACACGCTGGCCAACGAATATTTCCGGGACCTGAGAAAAGGAATCCATCCGCATATTCCAAAACATTATTTTCCGAATGACGACGTTACGCAGGAACCGCCCTTTGTGTGGCGCAGCCACGCAAACCTTCTGTTTATCAACTGGCTGAACTATTATGTATACCAGCAGACGCCGTACGATCTGAAAGAACTTACCGATAACTGAAAAGAGCTCTCCACCCGCGGGCGGAGAGCTCTTTTCTCAGTTTATGCCGAAACTCACGACAATTTTTCGCGCAATTGGCTCAGAATTACTTTTTCACGCCGGGACACCTGCACCTGCGTCATGCCGAGCGCCTCCGCGGTCTGCGTCTGCGTCCGGCTTTTGAAATAGCGGAAAACGATGATGCTTCGGTCCTTGGGCGGAAGCTCCGTGACAACCTGCTTCAGGGAAAGCAGCTCCGCGATTTTGTCGTCTCCGCTTTCCACGCTGACATCGATCTGGCCTCCCCCCTCTTCCGGAGAGGCGGTGAGCGAAAGCGGAAGCTGGGAAGCCCCGAGCGCCTGGGCGGCCTCGGCGGGTTCCACATCCAGCAGCTCCGCAAGCTCGCCGACAGTCGGTGTGCGTCCTTCCCGCTCGCTGAACGCGGCCGATTCGCGTGCGGCGCGCATGGACAGCTCTTTCAGCCCCCTGCCGACCTTGATTGCGCCGCCGTCACGGAAAAGCCGCCTGATCTCCCCCAGAATAACCGGGACGGCATAAGTGGAAAACTTGACCCCGCGCTCACTGTCGAAATTGTCCACAGCCTTGACAAGGCCCAGACAACCGGCCTGAAAAAGGTCGTCGTATTCCACCCCGCGTCCTTTGAAATGCTTGACGCAGGCGTGCACAAGACCGATATTATCACTGATTGTTTGCTCTCTGTCCATATTAATGGTTTTTTTCCGTCCGGCGGCGCTGGATGGTTTTGCTCATGGTGACCGACGTTCCGCGCCCCGGCTTGGAGGTCACTCTCAGAACATCCATGAAGCTCTCCATGACGGCAAATCCCAGCCCCGCGCGTTCTTCGTCCTCGGAAGTGCTGAACAGCGGCTGCATGGCCTGTTCGATATCTTCGATGCCGCAGCCCTTGTCCCGGATACGGATGCTGATTCTGCCGTTCTCGTATAATTTACAGGTTATGTATATAGTCCCTATGGTATTGCGGTAGGCGTGGACAATACAGTTGGTGACCGCCTCTGAAACCGCTGTTTTGATATCGCTCAGTTCATCGATCGTAGGGTCAAGCTGTGCGGCAAACGCCGCAACCGCCGCCCTTCCGAAGGATTCGTTTGCCGAACAGCTTGGGAAGGAGACCGTCATTTCATTCATTGGCTTCATGAATCTTCACATCCTTTACAATACTGCATAGCTGGTTTAAACCTGCAAGCGAAACGATTTTTTCTATTTTCGGCTGTAGATTCGCGATTCTGACACTGCCGCCCCAAATCTGCATCAGCTTGCAGCGCCCCATAATCAGCCCCACACCGGAACTGTCCATAAACTGCACCCCTGAAAAATCAAGCGTCAGCAGCTTCGGTTTTACTTTCGACGCCGCCTCGTCAATGGCGCCGCGGATTTCCCGTGCGGAATGATGGTCGATCTCGCCGCTCAGCACGGCGGTCATCTCGCCATCCTTCAGTATTAATCTGACACCCATGCGGATCCCTCCATGATATATGTAATCTTATTAGTATCGGCAGATTTCAGACTTGTTATTCATGAATTCAGAAAATCGGCAATAAAAAAAGCCCTTAACTATAAAGATAAGGGCTTTTGTGTAAAATTTTACTCGAAATTTGCGGACAGGCTGTTTTTATTTTGCAGTAAGCAGATTGAGAACGCGGGGGCGGAGATCGCCCGCAAGGTAGAGCGAGCCGCAGATCAGCAGCGCGCTGTTCCCATCCAGCAGGGAAAATGCCTTTGCAAGAGCCGCATCGGCGGTTTGCGCGGGCTCCGCGTCCGCACCGATTTTCCGAAAATGTTCCGCGAGCGATTGTGCGTCCAGTGCGCGGGGACCGGGCGGCGCCAGCGTAAACACTTTGGAAAACAGCCCCGTAAAATTCCGTACGGCGCCGACAACGTCTTTGTCGGCAAGCATGCCCACAATGGCTATGATTTTCCGATCGCCGAAATATTTTCCGGCCGCTTTCGCCAGCGCGGCGGTGCCGCCGGGATTGTGCGCGCCGTCCAGCACGATCAGCGGGTCGGCGGAAAGCACCTCCATCCGGGCGGGGAAGCTTGCCGAGGAAAATCCCGCCTCAATGCTGTGGTCGGCAATCTGGTACCCCTGTTTTTTCAGTTCCTCGATCGCGGCCAGCGCGGTCACCGCGTTTCTGATCTGGTGTTCCCCGAGAAACGGCAGGCTGACCAGAAGCCCGCGGTACTCGAGCCCGGTTCCGCTGAGATTCATGGACAGCACTTCCACGCTGTCCGTGTCGGCCGGGACAAAGCGGTTTTTGCGTTCTTCCGCCGTACTCCTGATGACCGCAAGCGCTTCCGGAGCCTGTCCGGGCGAGCACACGGTCACGCCGTTTTCCTTGATAATCCCGCATTTTTCATAGGCGATCTTCGAGAGGGTATCGCCCAAAATCGCAGTGTGGTCAAGAGAAATCGACGTAATGACGGACACAAGCGGGGTGGAAATGACGTTCGTCGCGTCCAGACGGCCGCCGAGACCCACCTCCAGCACGACGATATCGCACCGGTTTTCCGCGAACCACTCCATTGCCAGCGCGGTAATCAGTTCAAATTCCGTAATGATTTCGCCGTTCTCCGCCATCCGCTCCACAAGGGGAAAGATTTTTTCCACAAGGGCGCTCAGCTCCTCACGGCCGATCCTTTCACCGTTGATCTGCATTCTTTCGCAGAAATCCGTGACAAAAGGAGAAATAAACAGCCCTGTTTGATACTGGGATTTTTTCAGCACCGAAGCAATCAGCGCACAGGTGGAGCCTTTCCCGTTGGTGCCGGCCACGTGAACGAATTTCAGCCTGTCCTGCGGATTTCCGAGCAGGGCAAGAAGCTTTTCCACTCTTTCAAGCCCCGGTCTGGAGCCGAAGCGGAGCAGGCTTTCTATTTTTTGAAGCGCTTCCTCATACGTTATCATTTTTCCGTCTACCTCAAAGCTTCGATACCGGACTGAATCAGCGCAATATGGTCGCGCAGCTTGTCGGCGTTCTGTCTGACGCCTTCCACTACGTTCGCGGGAGCCTTCGACATGAATTTCTCGTTGGCAAGCTTCTCCTGCGCGTTCTGATACTGCTTCTGTGCGGATTCCAGCTCTTTGGTCAGGCGTTCAAGCTCCGCCTTTTTGTCCACCAGTTCGGACATGGGGATATACAGCTTCGCGTCGGCCGTGACAATGGTCGCCGCGCCGTCGAGCTGATAGTCGGCCCCGATTTCCACCTCCGTGGCGTAGGCGAGCTTTTTGATGATTTCCCTGCCCTCTGCAAACATGGCGGCGTCGCCGGCGGCGATATAGAGATGGGTCTTGCGTGAAGGCGGCACGTTCATTTCGGAACGGCGGTTGCGGACGGCGCGCACCGCTTCCATAATGCTGCGCATGTTCTCCGCGGCCTGCGGGAAGCAATGGCTTTCCTCGTACTGCGGCCAGCGGGACACCATGATGGATTCGCCCTCGTGCGGAAGCGTCTGCCAGATTTCCTCGGTAATATACGGCATAAACGGATGCAGCAGCTTCAGGGTGCCGCTCATGACCCAGACAAGCACCTGACGCACGCCCTGCGCGGTTTCCCGATCGTCGGAATTCAGGCGGATTTTCGCGATTTCAATATACCAGTCGCAGAATTCGTCCCAGAGAAAATCGTAAAGCTTCTGTACGGCGATCCCGAGCTCGAAATGCTCCAGGTTTTCCGTAATTTCCTTCGTCACGCGGTTGAAGGAATCGATGATCCACCGATCTTCCATCGCAAGGTTCGCGGGAAGCTCGTTTTTTACGTCATGGCCGTCGATATTCATGAGGATAAAGCGCGAGGCGTTCCAGATTTTATTGGCAAAATTGCGGCTGGACTCCACCTTCTCGTCGGAAAAACGCATGTCGTTCCCCGGGCTGTTGCCCGTCGCAAGCGTAAAGCGGAGCGCGTCCGCGCCGAATTTTTCAATGATTTCAAGCGGGTCGACGCCGTTGCCCAGCGACTTGCTCATCTTTCTGCCCTTCGCGTCGCGGACAAGGCCGTGAATCAGGACGGTATGGAACGGGACCTCTCCCATCTGCTCAATGCCGGAGAAAATCATGCGGGCGACCCAGAAGAAAATAATATCGTAGCCGGTGACAAGGGTATCGGTCGGATAGAAGTATTTCAGGTCCTCGGTTTTGTCCGGCCAGCCGAGGGTGGAAAACGGCCAGAGCGCGGAGCTGAACCAGGTGTCGAGGGTGTCCTCGTCCTGCTTCAGGTTTTCGGAACCGCATTTCGGGCAGGTGTGGGGTTCTTCGCGGGAAACGACCGTTTCCCCGCAGTCCTGGCAGTACCACGCGGGAATGCGGTGGCCCCACCAAAGCTGGCGGGAAATACACCAGTCTTTGATGTTTTCCATCCAGTGGTCGTAAATCTTTTCAAAACGGTCGGGAACAAATTTCACTTTCCCGTCCTTTACTTCCTGAAGGGCGGGTTCCGCCAGCGGCTTCATTTTTACAAACCACTGCTTGGAAACGCGCGGCTCCACAACGGTGCCGCAGCGGTAGCAGGAGCCGACGTTGTGCTTGATCGGTTCGACCCTGACAAGGAAGCCCTGTGCCTTCAGGTCCTCCACGATCTGTTTGCGGGCCTCCATGGCGGGCATCCCGGCGTATTTCCCGGCGTTCTCATTCATATTGCCGCCGTCATCCATGACATTGATGACCGGCAGATCGTGGCGCAGGCCGACTTCAAAGTCGTTCGGGTCGTGGGCCGGGGTGATTTTCACCACGCCGGTTCCGAAATCGCGCTCGACATAAGGATCCGCGATCAGCGGGATCTCGCGGTTTACAAGAGGAAGGACCAGCGTCTTCCCCACCAGACCCGCATAGCGTTCGTCTTCGGGATGGACCGCGACCGCGGTGTCGCCCAGCATCGTTTCCGGACGGGTGGTAGCCAGCTGAATGGAACCGCTGCCGTCCTTGAAAGGATAGCGCAAATGCCAGAAGAAGCCGTCGTGCTCGCTGAACTCCACTTCCGCGTCGGAAATAGAGGTGCGGCAGTGCGGGCACCAGTTGATGATGCGTTCCCCGCGGTAGATCAGGTCCTTTTCGTACAGTCTTACAAAAACCTCCCGGACGGCTTTGGAGCAGCCCTCGTCCAGGGTAAAGCGCTCGCGTTCCCAGTCGCAGGAGGAACCCAGCTTTTTCAGCTGTTCAATGATTCTTCCGCCGTATTTTTCCTTCCATTTCCACGCGCGCTCCAAAAAAGCCTCGCGGCCGATCTCTTCCTTGGTAATGCCCTCTTTGCGCATCGCCTCGACGATTTTCGCCTCTGTGGCAATGGAAGCGTGGTCGGTTCCCGGCAGCCAGAGCGCCGAATACCCCTGCATCCTTCTCCAGCGGATCAGGATATCCTGCAGGGTTTCGTCCAGGGCATGTCCCATATGGAGCTGGCCGGTAATGTTCGGGGGCGGAATCACAATGGTATATGGCTGCTTCTCAGGGTCCGGCTCGGCGTGAAAATAGCCGCCGGAGAGCCAGAAATCGTAAATTCTGTCCTCCACTTCCTGTGGGTCGTAGGTTTTCGCAAGTTCCCTGCTCATATATTTTCCTCCTGAATTTGATCCCTTATAACGGCATATCCCTCCCCGCGGCGCGCCGGACGCGCCGCCCCTCCGTAAAGGAGGCGGGGAATTGGTAACTGGATTATTATGGCATTCCAAAGGTCGTTTGTCAATTTTTTCAGCTTGCCGGAACCGGTTTGGCGGAGCCGCCGATCACGGTGCTGTCAAGGATGACGGCAATGCAAAGGCAAAGCAGGACATTGGACGGATCGGCGATATCGACCGCGAAGCAGTCGCCGTTTTCATTCCAGCACCGGCCGTGCGTCATCACGACAGTGGAGTCCACGTCGATCAGGTCGTAGGAACGCGTCAGAAGATCGCCGCGGAAGCTCCAGCCGACGCCTTTGATTTTAATGGGCTGCTTCGACGAGGCAAGGTTCAGCGTCACGCGCGCGCGCTCCTTGTCCCCGATCGAAACGGAGTACCTCGACATGGCCGAAATCCCCAGACTGAAGATGCGGGCCGCCTCGTTCTGGTTGTTGTCGATCAGGCAGACCTTGCTGCCGATGGACAGCGAATCACCGGTAACACTGTAGACAGACTGACCAAGAGCATCTATTACGGTAAAAAGAGCTTCCGTACCGGTGCTCTGTTTAATGTAAAATTTCATGCGCCGGCCTCCCTGTTTGAAATCGATTATTAATGTTTATCATATCATTTTTGTACCGTATAGGCAACCGCCTTTCCGTATAAATATGGAAAAGGCAGAGCGGATTTCCATTGACGTACCTGTGCGGATATACTACAATAAACGGGATCGGAGGTGCTGTTTTGAAAAAATTCCTTCCTCTCAGGCGAATCCGGCTCCTTGCGTTTGCACCGGTCGCCCTACTGCTTACCCTTGCCGCACAAAACCGTCCCGATTTTGCGGAATGGTACGCGAACACCATTTATCCCGTTTTGTCGCGCGGGGTGAACCGCGCCACTTCCCTTGCCCCGTTTTCCGTTATGGAGGTCCTGATCGTCCTTCTTTGCGCGGGCGCCGTTTTTTATATGATTTTCTTTATTGCCAAAATCATACATAACCGCGGAAAACGAAGAAAAATATTTTCTCTTTTCGCAATTAATCTGCTCTGCATTGCCAGCGTGCTGTATTTTGCGTTTGTGGTTTCCTGCGGAATCAATTATTACCGCTATCCCTTTTCGCAGACCTGCGGGCTGGAAATCCGGCCTTCGTCCAAAGCCGAGCTGACGGCGCTCTGTACCGATCTTGCCGATCGGGCAAACGAGTTACGGAAAGGAGTCCGGACCGACCGGAATTCCGTCATGCGGCTGAACACGGAGGATATTGAAGAAACGGCAAAAAAGGCGAGGACGGCGTTTGACGCGGTCAGCGCGGACTATCCGCTTCTGCGCGCGGGGTACGGCCCGCCGAAGCCGGTGTTTTTCTCCCGGCTGATGTCCTACTGCGACACTACGGGCATCTTTTTCCCGTTTACCTTTGAAGCGAATGTCAACGTGGATATCCCCGATTATTCCATCCCGCTGACCATGTGCCACGAGCTTTCCCATCTGCGCGGATATATGCGCGAGGACGAGGCGAATTTCATCGGCTACCTTGCCTGTGAAAAAAGCGGGGACGCGGATTTCCGGTATTCGGGGACGATGCTCGCCTACATCTACGCTTCCAACGCGCTTTACGGCACGGACCCGTCGGCGGCAAATGAAATCTACGGGACCCTGAGCGACGGCGTCAGGCGCGATCTGGAAAACAATTCCGCGTATTGGAAGCAGTTTGAGGGGCCGGTCGCCGCCGCCGCCGACCATGTCAACGATTCTTATCTGAAGGCCAACAAACAGGCGGACGGCATAAAAAGCTACGGCCGGATGGTCGACCTGCTGCTTGCCGAATACCGCGCAAAAAAAGGAGCCGGCTGAAAGGCTCCTTTTTTCATCGACACTCAAAGCGGCTGTTCAGGCAGCGCCGTGCTCAGGGAGCCGAACCGGAAGCGCCGTCCGGCGCAGGCCCTTTGCTGACGACAATGGCAACCTGGGACCCGTAGGCCATCTGGCTGCCCTCCTGCACGTCCTTGTAGCCGACGACCATCCCCTTTTCCACACTGGAGCTGTATTCCTCCGTTTTGGTGGGTGTAAAGCCGGCCGTGGTGACCGCTTCCGAAGCCTCCGCAAGCGTTTTCCCGGTGATCGGCGGAAGCGTGCGCACGGCGGCCCCTTCGCTGACAACGACTACGATCGCCGTTCCCTTTGCCATTTTCGTGCCCGCGGCGGGCGACTGGGAAATGATGCTGCCCTCGGGAATGGTATCGCTGAACTGCTTGCTGGACAGAAGCACCTGATAATCCTGGCTGGAGGAGGATTCGCCCGAATTGGCCTGCTCCTGAAAAACCTGACCGACCAGATCGGGCGCTTCAATCAGATTCGGGTCGGCGGAATCCGCGGATTCCGCCGAATCCATTGTCATTTTCAGCGAGTCCGCAGCCGCGGACTCAACCTGGGAGGTTTCCGAGGCGAGCGTTTCCGTATCGCCCCGCCCGGTGTTGGAAATCCAGATAATCCCGACGATGGTGAACACGATCAGCGCCGCCACACAGGTCAGGATGACCCATACGAAATTGGGAACGCCCTTTTTGCCGTCGTCCTCCTCCGGCTCAGGGGCGGACCTGTGGATCCCCTGGGTATCCTCAATGGTCGCCGTGACGGTCGGCGCGGCGGAAAGCTCGGCTCGGAGCCGCTCAAAGGTGGGGGTGCGTTTGTCCGGGGAAACCTGCAGCGCGTTGGCCATTGCCGTTACCACATGGGGCGGCAGGCTGCGCATAATGCTGGTCGGAATCAAAAGCCGCATATCGTTGCGCCTTTTTAAGGCTTCCTGCGGCATGGTACCCGTCAGGGCAAAAAACAGGGACGCGGCAAAGCCGTAGACATCCGTCGATTCATTGGGGACATAGTCCATCACATACTGCTCTATGGCGGCGCAGCCGGGAACGAGGTCCGGCGGCAGGTCCGTGTCCATCCGGCGGACGGCGCCGATGCAGAAGCTGCCGAGCTTCATCCTGCCGTCCTGCATGATATTCAGGGTATCGGGAGAAATGCCAAGATGCCTGATCCCCGCCGCCTGCATCGAGCTGAGCGCGGACAGAACGGGCATAAAGAGCTGGCGGGCGGCGTTCCAGCCGAGGTTGCCGCCGCTGCGCTCGACAAAATAGCGGAGCGTAATGCTTTCGCTCCACTCGGAAACGGTATAGGCCGTATGATTTTCTTCAAAGATATCGTAAATCTGTACGATGGCGGAAAGCTCGCGCATGTGCGCGATCTCTCTGGAATAATTCAGAAAAGCGGCGAGACATTCGTCAAAGATGATCTCGCTGCCGCCGATCACGCGGATAGCCGTCCCGTTGGCGGGCCTTTCGCACAGGGTCTGCGGAAAAAACTCGCGCAGCTCAATCGGTATGTTCAGAACCGTATCGTAGCCGATATAGGTAATTCCTTCGCCGTTGCTCTTTTTCGCGCGGCCGGCGATATACCGGTTCTGCAGTCTGGTCCTGTACGGAAGCGCATGGCGCATTTGTGGCTCGGAAGAACTGAAGCCGCAGTTGGAACATTCGGTTTTGCCGTTTGTATCGGACATGCAGTTCATGCATAGATTGTCAAAGCCAGTCATCTTGCTTCCTCCATGTTTCACAAATATGGAAAAACTTTCTATTATTCTTAGTCGTCCATATCCGGATTATCCCAGTTGTGCCAAACATTCTGCACGTCGTCGTTGTCCTCAAGGGCATCGAGCAGGCGCTGCATTTTGGCAACGGATTCTTCGTCGGTCAGCGTGGTATAGGTGTTCGGCACCATCTCCACTTCCGCGGAAACAAACTCATAGCCTTTCTTTTCAAGGTCGTCGCGCACGCCGCTGAAATCCTCCGGCTCGGTGAAGATTTCAAAGACGTCCTCGTCGGCCTGAAAATCGGACGCGCCCGCTTCCAGGCTGTCCTCCATGACCTTGTCTTCCTCAAGGCCCTCCCTTTCGACGACGATCAGTCCCTTTTGGGCGAACATAAACGAAACACAGCCGGTGGTGCCGAGGTTGCCGCCGAATTTGTCGAAATAATGGCGGACGTCGCCGGCGGTGCGGTTGCGGTTGTCGGTCAGCGTTTCCACAATGACCGCGATGCCGTTCGGGCCGTATCCCTCGTATGTAATGTTCTCATACTTGGTGTCGTCCCCGTCTCCGGCAGCTTTTTTGATAATGCGTTCAATATTGTCATTAGGCACATTGTTGGCCTTCGCCTTGGCAACGCAGTCCTTTAATTTCGAGTTGGTGTTGGGGTCCGGGCCGCCGCCCTCTTTTACCGCTACGGCAAGCTCACGGCCGATTTTTGTAAATACTTTCGCCTTTGCGCCGTCTGTCTTTTCTTTTTTACGTTTGATATTATTCCATTTTGAATGGCCAGACATATTTTTTCCTCCCAAATAATTAGGTTACATTTTATGATATCACAATTCACACTCTATAGCAAGCGCCAGCTCCCGGGCGGAATTCCGCGCTTTTTCAAACGTTTCGCGGCCTTCGTCAAAATCCGTTCCCGGCCAGACGGCCACGCCCGCGAGCGAGGTATTGACGGCGGAAAACGCCGGCTTCAGCTGGCGGGCAATGATTTGTGCGCCCTCGCAGTCCTTTGAGCCGCAGGTGACCAGCACGGCGGCCAGCTTATGCTTTTCAACCGGGTTCCTGACGCCGAGGAAAAACCGGGCCGCGAAATACCGCTGCGTACGGTCGACAATCGCCTTGAGCGGCGCGGGCAGGCCGAGGTTGTAAACCGGCGTGGCGACGACGATCGCGTCCGCGGCGCGGATCAGCGCGTCAATATCGTCAAAGTCCGGCTGCGAGCAGCTTTCTTCCCCGGCGCAGACGTTGCAGGCAATGCAGGGCGCAATGTTCCGCTCGTAGGCGCTGACGGTCTCGATCCGCGTATTCCCCTCCAGCGGCTTCAGGAATTCGTTCAGAAGCCTCGCGGTGGTCCCGTTCCTGTTCGGGGAACCGAAAAAGACAAGCACCAGCTTCTGCTCCTCTGAATTTTCCCGTACGGCATCCGCATGCAAACCGACCACCCCTTTCCCAAAAACGAAAGACGATCCGGATTTTCCGTCCGGCCGAATCACAGTGCCCGGACACCCGGATTCTGATTCCAGGAATAGCAATATTTAGCATCCTATGATCATAATTGTACCATACGGCCCCGCCGGTGGGAAGAGCAAACCTGTCGAAATCCGTGCCTCGCCGGGGGAAGAATCAAAATTATCACCGAGGGACAGGCGCGGAACACCCGAAGATTTATAAAGTCTGTCGCTTGACAATGTGGACTATTTCAGGCTAAAATGTATTATTATCGCTTATGGAATAACATAATCAGAAATGGTGGCATTTTATGAAAATCGGCTTAGATGTCGGCTCCACCACGATCAAATGCGTGGTGCTGGACGACGGCAATCAAATCATATATCAATCTTATGAGAGGCACTTTTCCCAGATTACGCAAAAAATGTCGGAACTTCTCACAAAAATTGATCACGAGCTCCTCAAAGGCGCAAAGGCCCGGCTTACGGTTTCCGGTTCCGCCGGAATGGGGATTTCCCAGTCCTGCAAGCTGCCGTTTATTCAGGAGGTTTACGCCACCCGCGTGGCGATCGGGAAGCTGATTCCCGACGCGGACGTCATTATCGAGCTCGGCGGGGAAGACGCGAAAATGCTGTTTTTATCCGGCGGCATGGAGGTCCGCATGAACGGCTCCTGCGCCGGAGGAACCGGCGCCTTTATCGACCAGATGGCGACTCTTCTGAATATCTCTCTGGACAAAATGGACCGGCTGGCGGAGCAGTACGAGAAGATATACACCATTGCCTCGCGCTGCGGCGTGTTCGCAAAGTCGGACGTTCAGCCCCTGCTGAACCAGGGAGCGCGCAAAAGCGACATTTCGGCCAGCATCTTCTCCGCCGTGGCGAACCAGACGATCGCGGGGCTGGCGCAGGGCCGGAAAATCACCGGAAAAGTGATTTATCTGGGCGGGCCGCTCACCTTTTTGCCGCAGCTGCGCGCAAGCTTTGACCAGGCGCTGAAAACCCAGGGCGTATGCCCCGAAAATTCCCTTTACTATGTGGCGCTGGGGGCGGCGCTGAGCAGCGACACCGAAATCGACCTGAAAACCGCCCTCGAAAGCATCGCCGCCTACGGCAATACGGCGAACTTTCTCTCCATCCCCCCGCTGTTTGAAACACAGGCGGATTACGACGCCTTTACCCGCCGCCACGCCGAATGCAAAGCGCCGCGCGGCAGCGCGGAAACCTACACGGGCGACGCCTACCTCGGGATCGACGCGGGTTCCACCACGGTAAAGGCCGTGCTGCTCGGCAGAGACGGCGAGGTGCTGGATTCCATTTACCGCAGCAATTCGGGCAACCCGGTGCCAATCATCCGGGAATACCTGCTCAGCGTTTCCGACCGTTTCCCGAAAATCCGGATCGCAGCGGGCGCCGTGACGGGCTACGGCGAGGAGCTTCTGAAAAACGCCTTCAATATTGACTTCGGCATCGTGGAAACGGTGGCGCACTTTACGGCTGCCAAATGTTTTCTGCCCGACGTCGATTTTGTCATCGACATCGGCGGGCAGGATATGAAATGCTTTAAAATCCGCAACGGAGCAATCGACAATATCTTTCTGAACGAGGCCTGCTCCTCCGGCTGCGGTTCTTTTTTACAGACCTTCGCCAACACGCTCGGCTATGAAATAGAGGATTTCGCGAAGCTGGGTCTGTTTGCGAAGCACCCGGTGGATCTGGGTTCCCGCTGCACCGTGTTTATGAATTCGCAGGTCAAGCAGGCGCAGAAGGACGGCGCGACCACCGAGGATATTTCCGCCGGCCTTTCCGTCAGCGTGGTGAAAAACGCGATCTACAAGGTCATCCGCGCGGCTTCGGCCGAGGAGCTGGGCCGCAACATCGTCGTACAGGGCGGCACCTTCCTGAACGACGCGGTGCTGCGCGTGTTTGAAAACGAGCTGGGCGTCAACGTTTCCCGCCCGGATATTTCCGGCCTGATGGGCGCTTACGGCGCGGGGATCTACGCCAGGTCCCATTCAAAGGGACAGAGCGCGATCATCGGCAGGGAGGAGCTGGAAAACTTCCAGCACGACGTCAGGGTCACCTCCTGCGGGCTGTGCAACAACCACTGCCGGCTGACCATCAACATCTTCGGCGGCACCCGGCGCTTTATCGGCGGAAACCGCTGCGAAAAACCGGTGACGAGGCGCGCGTCGGGGGATGAGCTCAACATGTACGCCTACAAGCTCGGCGTGCTGCGCTCCTACCGGCCCGTACCGGGCAGAAGGGGCAAAATCGGCATTCCGATGGGGCTGAATCTCTACGAGCTGCTCCCCTTCTGGCATACCTTCTTTACCAGGCTCGGCTTTGAGGTAACGCTCTCTCCCCTTTCCAGCAGGGAGCTTTACATCGAGGGCCAGAGCACCATTCCTTCCGACACGGTCTGCTTCCCCGCAAAGCTGATGCACGGGCATGTGCAGGCTTTGATCGACGAGGGCGTGAAAAATATTTTTTACCCCTGCATGTCGTATAATTTCGACGAGGGTCTGGGCGACAATCACTACAACTGCCCCGTCGTCGCCTATTATCCGGAGGTCATTTCCGCAAACATGAGCCTGCCGGAAGGCTTCCGCCTGATCCACGACTATGTCGGGATCCACAGAAAGCGCGACTTCCCGAAAAAGATGCACGGGATTCTTTCCGGATATTTTGACGATATCCCCCTTTCCGAGGTAAAAGAGGCGGCAAAAGAAGCGTACCGCGAATACGACGGCTATTTTGCGAAGGTGCACGAAAAGGGCGACCGGATCATTGCCGAAGCGCAGAAGCAGCGCAAGCCGATCATCGTCCTGAGCGGAAGGCCCTACCATCTCGACCCGGAAATCAACCACGGCATCGACAAGCTGATCGTCAGCCTGGGCGCGGCGGTCATCTCGGAAGACGTGCTGAGCAATAAGGTAAAGCGCTTCCACACCACGGTCCTGAACCAGTGGACCTATCACGCAAGGCTCTACGCGGCCGCCGAATACATCGGCGACAAGCCCGACATGAACCTTGTCCAGCTCGTTTCGTTCGGCTGCGGCGTAGACGCCATTACCACCGACGAGGTACGCAGCATTCTGGAAGCGAACGGCAAAATTTACACACAGATCAAGATCGATGAAATTACGAATCTCGGCGCGGTGAAGATCAGGCTGCGCAGCCTCTTTGCCGCTCTGGAGAAATGAGGTGATTTTTTGGCGGAACTGAAATTCAGCAAGGACGGCCGCTTGCTTTTCACGAAGGAAATGAAAAAGGAATATACCATCCTCTGTCCCATGATGGCCCCGATCCATTTTCAGCTGATCGTAAACGTGCTGAACAACTGCGGATACCATATTGAGCTTTTGACGAACGACGGCCCGAACGTCGTGCAGGAGGGCCTGAAATATGTCCATAACGACACCTGCTACCCCGCTTTGCTGGTCATCGGCCAGTTTATCGACGCGCTCCACTCGGGGAAATACGACCTGGACCGCACCGCGCTGATCATTACCCAGACGGGCGGCGGCTGCCGCGCGTCCAACTATATCCACCTTCTGCGCAAGGCGCTGAAAAAGGCCGGGCTGGAACGGGTGCCGGTTGTTTCGCTCAATATGTCCGGGCTGGAAAGCAACCCCGGATTTACGCTGACGCTGCCGATGCTGCGGAAATTTATCGCGGGGCTTGTCTACGGAGACGCGCTGATGCTGCTGGACAACCAGACGAAGGCATATGAAACGGTTTCCGGCGAGAGCGGCCGGATGGTCAGACAATGGACGGACACCCTGACGGAGCAGTTCAATCGCGGGCAGGGCCTGTCGCTGAAGCAGCTCAAAGAAAACCTGAATAAAATCGTCCGCGATTTCGCGCGGATCGAAATCGACCGCAGGCCGAAAATCAAGGTCGGCGTCGTCGGGGAAATCTATGTGAAATATTCCGCGCTGGGCAACAACCATCTGGAGGATTTCCTCGCGGAGCAGGACTGTGAGGTAAACGTGCCGGGCATCCTGAATTTCGCCCTTTTCAAGGTCGACAACCGGCTGGAGGATATCAAGCTTTACGGCGGAAACAAGGCAAAATACGTGGTCGTCAAGGCATTGATGGACTATCTGCTGAAAATGCAGGATGTCCTGATCCGCGCGGTGAAAGCCGAGCCCCGCTTTCTGGCGCCGGAGCCCTACGCCCACACGAAAAGCCTGGTGAAAAACGTCATCGGCTACGGCAACAAGATGGGCGAAGGCTGGCTTCTGACCGCGGAAATGCTGGAACTGGTCGAGCAGGGCTATGAGAATATCGTGTGCACACAACCGTTTGGCTGCCTGCCGAACCATATCTGCGGCAAAGGCATGATCCACCGGATCAAAGCGGTGGACGAACGGTCCAATATCGTCCCCATCGACTACGACCCGAGCGCGACGCGTGTCAACCAGGAAAACCGGATCAAGCTGATGCTGGCCGTCGCCAGGGAGAAGCTTACCGCACAAACGAATGAAGAGACGGAGAAAAGATCATGAAAAAATTAATCAGTGAATTTAAAGAATTTGCCATGCGCGGAAACGTCATGGATATGGCGGTCGGCGTGGTCATAGGCGGCGCGTTCGGGAAAATCGTGTCCTCGCTGGTAACCGACATCATTATGCCCGTGCTTTCGCTCGTGACCGGCAGAATCAATTTGACGGCTCTGGCGGTGACCATCCCCACAGCGATAGGGAGCGCCAAACCGATTGCCATTACCTACGGAAATTTTCTGCAGGCGGTGCTGGATTTCATCGCCATCGCTTTTTCCATTTTTCTTGTTATCAAGGCGTCCAACCGCCTGAAGCGGAAAAAGGAAGAGGCCCCGCCCGCCGCCCCGGAAACCAGCCGGGAAGAAGCGCTGCTGACGGAAATCCGTGACCTGCTGAAAAAGGAAAACTGACAGAAAAATACCGTGTAAAATACATCCCCAGCCGGCATTGCTGCCGGCTGGGGATTTTTATCGTCCTGTGAAAGCGGATTACCGGTTCCATTTCTCGCTCAGCGCGTTGATCTGGTCGGCAAATTTGGCAAGGTCCTTGTTCGCGCCGCCCTCGTTTCGCTGTATCACCTGGATCAGCCGTTTTCCGGCCTCCATCAGGCGGGCAAACGGAGCGGAGAATTTCTTTCCCCTGTCCTCCCTGCGCGGGCCGCGCAGCTCCGGCGCGACGCCCTCTTCCAGAACGCTGTTTTCCGCCAGGTCAAAAGAGGCTTCAAAATTGGGGACAATCGCGTTGTAGCCCAGCTGCCGCAGGGTGTCGCCGAACATCTCGCTGACCTGCAGCTCCCCGTGCACCACAAACACGCGCTTCGGTTTGGGGTCAAACACCCGGATCCACTGCATCAGGCCCGACCGGTCCGCGTGCGCGGAAAGCGCACGGAAATTGTAAATATGCGCCTGTACCGTGATTTCTTCACCGAAAAGCTTCACCTGATCGATCCCGTCGACCAGCATTCTGCCGAGGGTGCCGTTGGCCTGATAGCCCACGAACACGACCGCGCATTCCGGCCGCCACAGATTATGCTTGAGGTGGTGGCGGATTCGTCCGGCCTCGCACATGCCGCTGGAGGAAATGATGACCTTGGGCACGTTATCCATATTCAGCGCTTTGGATTCCTCCACGCTGGCGCAGATATTCAGGTTGGAAAAACGAATCGGCTCAAATCCGGCTCTGATGACCTTGACGGTGGCATCGTCGGCGTAACCGTCCAGATTGCCGCCGTAGATTCTGGTTGCTTCCGCCGCAAGCGGGCTGTCCACATAAACCGGGAAATCCGGGTTGCTTCTGACAAGGCCGCGCTCCTTCATCTCACGGATATAGTAAAGCAGCTCCTGCGTGCGGCCGACCGCAAAGCTGGGGATGACCACGTTGCCCCCGGCGGAAAGGGTTTTATCGAAAACCTCGGCGAGCTTCGGGACATAGTCGTCCATCTTTTCATGATCGCGGTCGCCGTAGGTCGATTCCATCACCACATAATCCGCTTCCCGGATATACTGCGGGTCGCGGATGATTGGCTGGTTTTTGTTGCCGATATCCCCGGAAAAGACGATTTTTTTCGTCTCGCCGTGCTCCGTCAGCCACATCTCCACCGCCGCGGAGCCGAGCAGGTGACCGGCGTCCGTAAAGCGGAAACGGACCCCTTCGCAAAGCTCCACCATTTCCCCGTAGGAAAACGGGATCAGCCGGTTCAGCGTTTCCTGCGCGTCCTCCACGGTGTAAATCGGCTCCTCCGGTTCGCGCCCGGCGCGCCTTCCCTTCCGGTTCTCGTTGATCGCGTCCATCTCCTGTATATGGGCACTGTCGCGCAGCATGATGGAAAGCAGCTTGCAGGTCGCCCCGGTCGCGTACATTTTTCCGTCGTAGCCGTTCTTGACCAGAAGCGGCAGCCGGCCGCTGTGGTCAATATGCGCATGCGTCACGATGACGTAATCGATCTGGGACGCATAAAAAGGCAGCCTGTGGTTGTCGTCTTCATCGGCGCCCTGCTGCAGGCCGCAGTCGATCAAAATCTTTTTTCCGTTTACAAGTAAGCAATGGCAGCTTCCGGTGACTTCTTTGTCCGCACCGTAAAATATCAGTTGCATCCTCTATTCTCCCGTCTGTGTATTTTTCATGGACAAAATAAGCTCGACCGGGCAATGGTCGCTGCCCATCACCTCCGGGTGTATGCTGCTGGCCTCGATTCTGTCGCGGATGGAGTCGGACACAAGGAAATAATCGATCCGCCACCCCGCGTTTTTCTCCCTTGCCTTAAACATATAAGACCACCACGTATAGGCGCCCGTTTCCTCCGGGTGCAGGTAGCGGAAGGTGTCCGTAAACCCGGCGGCGAGCAGTTCGGACATCTTTTCGCGTTCCTCAAAGGAAAAGCCGGCGTTGCCGACATTCGTTTTCGGATTTTTCAGATCGATCTCATTATGCGCCACATTCATGTCCCCGCACACAACGACCGGTTTTTTCGCGTCGAGCTGTTTCAGGTAAGCGCGGAAAGCGTCCTCCCAGCGCATCCGGTACTCGATGCGCACCAGGTCCCGCTGGGAATTGGGCGTATACACCGTCACAAGGTAAAAATCCTCAAATTCCAGCGTAATGGAACGCCCTTCGCCGACATGCTCCGGGTCGCCGATATCGTAACCGACGGAAAGAGGTTCCATTCTGGTGAAAACAGCCGTGCCGGAATAGCCCTTTTTTTCCGCGGAATTCCAGTACTGCCGGTAGCCCGGCAAAACGATCTCCGCCTGCTCCGGCTGCATTTTCGTTTCCTGAACGCACACGGCGTCGGCGTCGGCCGACTGAAAATAGTCCGTAAAGCCCTTGTTCAAACAGGCGCGAAGCCCGTTGACATTCCATGATACCAGCTTCAATCCTTCATCCTCCCTTTTCTATTTCCGCCTCCGGCCCGCCGGAGGAACTGCTTATTTTCAGCTGAGGCAAAGCTTTTGGGGCTATTATATCATATTCATACCGAAAAGAGTAAATAATTTTCCTCAGGGCTTCCGTAAAAAGCATAAGAAACGGTGGAAACGCAGCACTCCTTCTATCAAAAATATGCCTTGAAGGAAACCCGGATTCCCGCTATAATAGGGATATGACTTTTTACAGAATTGATGGAGGAAAATTATGAAAAATCCAATTGTTACCATTCAAACGGGCCGCGGCACGATCAAAATCGAGCTTTATCCTGAAATTGCTCCGAACACCGTAAGGAATTTTATTTCCCTTGTCAAAAAGGGGTTTTATGACGGAACCATCTTTCACCGCGTGATCCCCGGATTCATGATCCAGGGAGGTGACCCGGAAGGAACCGGAATGGGCGGCCCCGGCTACAGCATCAAGGGCGAATTCCGCTCCAACCGTTTTCAGAACGACCTGAAGCACGCGAAGGGCGTCATTTCCATGGCGAGGTCCATGAGCCCGAACAGCGCGGGGTCCCAGTTCTTTATCATGGTTGCCGACGCGCCGCACCTTGACGGGGAATACGCCGCTTTCGGCAAGGTGACCGAGGGAATGGAGGAAGCGGAGCGCATTGTGTCGGTTCGCCGCGACTACAGGGATAAGCCGTATGAAGACGAAATCATGAAGAGCGTTACCGTCGATACGTTCGGAGAGGAATACGGCGAACCCGAAAAACAGTAACGGAAGAAATGATATTAGGGAGCATGCAATGTCGATTTTTAAAAAATTTATAAGATACTACAAGCCATACCGGGGAATGTTTTACTTCGATATGTTCTGCGCGCTGATCGTGTCGGCGGTTGACGTCGCGTTTCCGCAGATTCTGAACCTTCTGACCAAGGGCCTGTTTGCGCGGGAAGCGCACACCATTTTGGAGAATCTCCCGTGGATTGCGGCGGCCCTTCTGGTCATGGAGCTGATCCGCCTCGGCTGCCAGTACTACATTACCAGCTGGGGACACGTAATGGGCGCCAGAATGGAAAGCGACATGAGACAGGATCTGTTTGACCACCTGCAGCGCCTTTCCTTTTCGTATTACGACCGCAATAATACCGGAGAAATGATGAGCAAGCTTGTGTCCGACCTGTTCGACATCAGCGAGCTTGCCCACCACGGGCCGGAAAACATTCTGATTTCACTTTTGAAAATTCTGGGAAGCTTTGCGCTGATGATGATCATCAACGTCCCGATGACCCTGATTCTGCTGGGAGTGACGCTGATTATGATTGTTTTCAGCATTCACCAGAACCAGAAGATGCGCGCGGTGTTCATGGACAACCGCAGAAAAATCGCGGGCGTCAATTCCCGCGTACAGGACAGCCTGTCCGGCATCCGGGTGGTAAAAAGCTTTGGCAACGAAGAGCTGGAGCAGGCCAAATTCAGCGAAAGCAACCTGAAATTTCTGGACTCGAAAGAGAGCAGCTACCGGGTGATGGGAAGCTTCCGCGCGGGCACCTCGTTTTTTGAAGGGCTTCTCTTTCTGACCGTGCTGGTCAGCGGCGGCCTGTTTATCGCGCAGGGCTCGCTGCATGTTGTCGACCTGGCGGTCTATGCCCTGTACATCAACATTATTATCAACCCTATCGACATACTGATCGAATTTACCGAACAGTTCCAGAAGGGCTACTCCGGCTTCAAGCGCTTTATCGAAGTGGTGGAAACGAAGCCGGAGATCATCGACCGGCCCGGCGCGGCCGAGCTGAAGGACGTAAAAGGCGACATCCGGTATGAAAACGTATCGTTCAGTTACGATTCCGCGAACGACGTGCTGGAAAATATCAATATTTCGATTGGAGCGGGAAAAACCGTGGCGCTGGTCGGGCCTTCGGGCGGCGGCAAAACCACTCTTTGTTCCCTTCTGCCCCGTTTTTACGACGTGACCGCCGGAAGCGTAAAAATCGACGGCAGGGATGTGCGCGATATCAGGCTGAAATCCCTGCGCAGCGCAATCGGGATCGTCCAGCAGGACGTCTACATGTTTGCGGGCAGCATCAAAGAAAACATTGCCTACGGCAAACCGGACGCGACGGATGAGGAAATCATCTCCGCCGCAAGGAGCGCGAATATCCACGACTTTATCGCGGGGCTTGACGACGGCTACGACACCTATGTCGGCGAGCGCGGCACGCGCCTTTCCGGCGGGCAGAAGCAGCGTCTGGCCATTGCCCGCGTCTTTCTGAAAAATCCGAAAATCCTGATTCTGGACGAAGCGACCAGCGCGCTGGACAACGAAAGCGAGCGCCATATCCAGAATTCGCTGGAGGAGCTGTCCAGGGACAGGACCACCATCGTGATCGCCCACCGGCTTAGCACCATCAGCAACGCGGATGAAATCATCGTGATCAGCGACGACGGCATCGAGGAGCGCGGCACCCACCAGGAGCTGATCGAGAAAAACGGCACCTACGCAAAATACTACAACATGCAGTTTGAAGGGCTGGACGCTTAAAGCCGCAGCAGAAAAGGAATCCCCCGCAGCCGGCGGAGGATTCCTTTTTCGTCTTATTTGGATGGGAATGTGACCTGATCACCGATCCAAAAGATTTTATATGTTATCATGAATATACACACTTTGGAAAAAATACAAATGGAAAACACAGTTTCAGAAAGGAAGGAGAGGCCATGGATTATCTGATTTCATTCCTGGAAGGGATCATCACATTTATTTCTCCCTGCCTCTTACCCATGCTGCCGATCTATATTTCCTATTTTGCGGGACAGGGGATTCAGAATCAAAAGGCCCCGGCCATTCGGAATTCCTTGGGGTTTGTGCTTGGCTTCACCCTTGTATTTACGGCGATGGGAGCATTCGCGGGGACGGTCGGAAGCTTTCTGAAGGAATATCAAACCGCGGTGAATCTTGTCACCGGTATGGTCGTCATCCTGTTTGGGTTAAATTTTATGGGGCTGATCAAAATCCCTTTTCTGAATGGAAACCGGCAGCTGAATTTCAAAAAGAGAAATATGGATTTTGGGGCCTCCGTGCTGTTCGGCGTAATCTTTTCCATTGGCTGGACCCCCTGCGTAGGCGCGTTTTTAGGCTCCGCTCTGATGCTCGCCGCTTCGAGCGGGGAAAGCATGAAAGGCATTTTTATGCTTCTCTCGTTTTCGCTTGGGTTGGGGATTCCCTTTCTGATCAGCGCTGTTTTGATCGACCGCCTCATGTCCGCGTTTGACTTTATCAAAAGGAACTACCGGATCATCGGCATGATTTCGGGCGGATTGCTCGTCGTCGTCGGCCTGATGATGGCGACCGGACTTATGGGCTGCTTTTTGTCCCTATTTACTTTTTGAGGAGTACGATATGAAAACAAACGGAAAAATTTTGCTGGGATTTCTCGCGTTCGTGGTATTCTTCGCCGTCGTTTACTATGCCTACAACACGTTATCCAACCGGTTCCGGCCAAATTTGCCGGCATCGTCCGAGACAGGCGGCTCCGCGGGAGAAAGCGGGAAAACACAGGCTCCCGATTTTACCGTATTCGATGAAAAAGGCAACAAGGTCAGGCTGTCGGACTTTCAGGGGAAACCCGTTGTGCTGAATTTCTGGGCCTCCTGGTGCCCGCCGTGCAAGGGAGAAATGCCGCATTTCAACAGCCAGTACCAGAAGGAAAAAGACGGCGTGGTCTTTCTGATGATCGATCTGGTGGACGGTCAGCGGGAAACGCAGGAAAAAGGGCAGAATTATGTAAAAGAGCAAGGCTATGAATTCCCCGTTTACTTTGACAAGGAGCAGCAGGCCGCGAATACTTACGGAATTTCTGCCATTCCGGACACGATCTTTATCGACCGGGACGGCTATATTGTGAACGCCTATCAGGGAGCGATCGATGAAGTGACTTTGATTGCCGGAATCGAATCGATCAAAAAATAAGAAAAATCCCCACTCCAATCCTTACGATTACAGCATTTCCAGTTGATTCTGCAACAGCATTGCGTTTCTCCCCCGCCTTCGGCGGGGGAGAAACGCGTTTTATCTCGCAAACCGAAATGGAATTGCTTTTTTAGTATTTTTCTACGCCGTCCACGGTCACCCGGCCGTGAATCACCGGGACAAACGCGGGTTTTTCCGGGCGGATGGAAACCGCGCTTTCAAACAGCTTTTCCGCTTCCCTGCATTTGTCCAAAGAGGAGGAGTAAAACTCCGCGATCACGTCGCCTTTTTTGACGTAATCCCCGATCTTTTTGCGGAGCAGGATGCCCGCGCTGAAATCGATGGAATCCTCTTTCTTCTCGCGCCCCGCGCCCAGCTCGACGGAGGCGATCCCGCACTGCTCCGTATTCATGGAGTAGAGATACCCTTCGCACAGCGCCGGAACGTCATATTTGACCTTTGCCTGTGTAAATCTTGCGCCGTCGTCCAAAACGGCGGTGTCGCCGCCCTGCGCCGCGACCATTTCCCTGAGCTTTGCAAAGGCCTCGCCGTTGCCGATCTGGCGTCCGGCAAGCTTTTTGCACTCCTCCATACTTCCTTTGCCCGCCAGAAACAGCATATTGGCGGCAAGCTCCAGACAGATTTCCGTGAGGTCTCCGGGCCCGTGCCCCTTGAGCGTTTCACAGACCTCCCTGATTTCCAGCGAGTTGCCGACGGCGTTTCCGAGCGGACGGTCCATGTCGGTGATCAGCGCGATGGTCCTGCGCCCGACATGCTCGCCGATCGCCACCATTGCCTGCGCCAGCCGGATGGAATCGTCCACCGTTTTCATGAAAGCGCCGCTCCCGGTTTTGACGTCCAGCAGGATGCAGTCGGAGCCGGCAGCGATTTTTTTGCTCATAATGCTGGAAGCGATCAGCGGGATGCTTTCCACCGTCGCGGTCACGTCGCGCAGCGCGTAAAGCTTTTTGTCCGCGGGCACCAGATTGCCGGACTGGCCGATCACGCTGACGCCCACCTTCCGTACAATATCGAAGAATTTCTCACGGTCAATGGAGGTCTGCATTCCCGGAATGGCTTCCATTTTATCCACCGTGCCGCCGGTGTGGCCCAGCCCGCGCCCGCTCATTTTCGCGACGCGTACCCCCAGGGACGCGACGATCGGCGAAATGATCAGCGTGGTCTTATCGCCGACTCCGCCGGTGCTGTGTTTATCCACCTTGACACCGTCTATGGAGGACAAATCCACGGTTTCGCCGGAGTTGGCCATGCACATGGTCAGGGAGGCCGTTTCCCTGTCCGTCATCCCCCGAAAATAAATGGCCATCAGCAGAGCGGATACCTGATAATCCGGGATCTCCCCCTTGACATAGCCGTTGATAAAGAACCGGATTTCCTCATCGGAGAGCGACCCGCCGTCGCGCTTTTTCGCAATGATATCATACATTCTCATTTTCAGTCACCTTCCTACGATCATTTTATCCAGCAGGAAGATTCCGTTTTCCTGAAGGGCCGTACGGAGCACGTCCGGGTCCCCTTCGTAGCAGTATCCTTCCATGCCGAATCTTCTTCCCGCTTCCACATTGTCCGCGCGGTCGTCGATAAAGTAACACTCGCGCGGATCGAGTGAAAACTCCTTAAAAAACTTCCGGTAGATTTCCTCGTCCGGTTTGACGCAGTGGAAATCCGCCGAAAAGAAAACACCTGAAAAATACCGCAGAGCCGTAATTTTCGGCGTGATGCCGTGAATTTTTTTCCCCGCGTTGGACAGCAGATACAGCGAATAGCCGTTTTCCTTCAGTTCGCGCACCAGCGGCAGAATATTGTCCATGATCCGCATGTGATCGATCCAGTTCAGCAGCAGCTCTGTCACGGCGCCGTGCAGGCGCGCCGGCAGGCACGAGCAGACCGGCCCGATCAGCTCTTCCTCCGTAATGGTGCCGCGGTCAATCTCCTTCCATGCGCCCGTTTCAAACACCTTGGAACGAATCAGGCGGATATCCTCCGGGTCCCCGGTATAATGACTGATAAAAAAGTCCGGATTAAAATCCACCAGCACCTGTCCCATGTCGAAAACAATATGATTGATCATTCTATTCCTCCATATTCGCCTTGCTGAACCCGAGCGGGAGCAAATCCTTCAGAGTGAAAACCTCCCACTGCTCCGGGTTTTTCCCGAGAATGATCCGAAAGGTCGCCGGGTCGCAGAATTCCATCATGACCTGACGGCAGACCCCGCAGGGCGGGCAAAGCCCGTTGACGGGCTCCCCGGTTTTACCGCCGACAATCGCGATGCAGTCGAACTCCGTTTCTCCCTCGCTGACCGCTTTGAAAAAAGCCGTGCGCTCGGCGCAGTTCGTGGGGGTAAAGGTCGCGTTTTCAATGTTGCAGCCCTTGTAAAGCTTTCCGCTCTTCGTCAGCAGCGCCGCGCCCACTCCGAATCCCGAGTAGGGGGTGTAGGCCATTTCCCTTGCGGAAATAGCCGCCGCAACCAATTCTTTATAATCTTCCATCTCTTCACCTTTTTTCCTATAGCATTTCCAGTTGTTCCGGCAACAAGGTTGTGTTCTTCCCCGCTTTCGGCGGGGAAGAACGTGTTTCGTCTCGCAAATTGAATGAAATTGCTGTAGATAGAATTGAGGAACGGCTGCCGCCGCTCCTCAGAATTTTTATATTTGCCGGGAGCCGGTCAATATCCGTGCGCCTCTTCATTTTTTATAATTTTGATAATCCTGCTCGTGCCGAGGCGGGAAGCCCCGAGCGACACGAATTTCTCCGCGTCGTCCATGGTTTTGATGCCGCCGGCGGCCTTGATCCTGACCTTCGGCCCGATGTGGGCGGCAAACAGCGCGACGTCTTCAAACGTGGCACCCGCCGTCGAAAAGCCGGTGGAAGTCTTGATGAAATCCGCGCCGGATTCGGTCACTACCCCGCACATTTTTATCTTTTCTTCCTTCGTCAGCAAACAGGTTTCAATAATGACCTTCAGGATGCGCGTGCCGCAGGCGGCTTTTACCTGCCGGATTTCGTCCAGCTGCAAATCGAAAAGCCCGTCTTTCACCCAGCCGATATTGACGACCATATCGATTTCATCGGCGCCGTTCCGAATCGCGTCCTTCGTTTCAAACACCTTGACCGCCGTCGTGGAATAGCCGTTCGGAAAACCGATCACGGTGCAGACCGCCATTTTGTCTCCGACGTATTCCTTCGCGCGCTTCACGTACGCGGCGGGGATGCAGACCGACGCGGTGCGGTATTTGACCGCGTCGTCGCAGATCTGCCTGATTTCTTCCCATGTCGCGGTCTGTGTCAGCAGGGTATGATCTACTTTCTCCAGTATTTCCCGGTGATCCATTTTCATGATCTCCTTTTTTATTTTCAATGCTGCAGCCCCGTTATCTTACGCCCTTTTCATAAGGCTCGCCGTCCGCCTTCGGGGCGACCGAACGGCCGACGAACAGAACCAGGACCACAATGGTCAGAATGTACGGAAGCATCGCAAGAATCTGGGACGGAACGGCAAAGTCGCCGCCGCCCAGCACGATCGTCAGAGCCTGCGCGAAGCCGAAGAGCAGGCATGCGCCGTAAGCGCCGAACGGAGTCCATTTTCCGAAGATAACGGCTGCCAGCGCGATGAAGCCCTGCCCGCTGATCGCGGTCGGCGTAAACTGAGAGATGATGGCAAGCGTCATGGAAGCGCCGCCGAAACCGGCCAGGATACCGGATGCGAACACGCACAGGTAGCGGACGCGGCTGACGTTAATGCCCAGGGTGTCGGCCGCGGCGGGATGCTCGCCCACCGAGCGCACATGGAGCCCCCATTTGGTCCGGTAAAGGAAAAACCACATGACGGCGGACACCGCAAGCGCAAGCACGACCGTGACGTCCACGTTCAGGTTTTTCAGGGGGCTGTCGGCAAACCCGCTTTCCCCAAACAGCTTCGGCAGTGTTTTTGCGGGAAGCGTCATGGTCGCGTCGTCGAACATCAGGCGGCAGAAAAACAGCGCCAGCCCCGGTCCGATCAGATTGATGGCGATACCGGAAATGGTCTGGTCCGCCTTAAAGGTAACGGAAGCCACCGCGTGCAAAAGGGAGATCAGGCCGCCCGCCGCCCCGGCCGCAAGCAGGCCGAGCCACGGATTGCCGGTAAAATAGCTGACCGCGGCCGCCGTAAACGCGCCCACCGTCATCATTCCCTCGATACCGATGTTGACGACGCCGGAGCGCTCCGAAATGACGCCGCCCAGCGCGCCGAACACCAGGGGGGTCGAGTACATCAGCGTAATGCCGAGCAACAGAAGAATTTTACTTAACACGGCGAGCACCTCTCTTTTCAAGCCTGTCGGCAAGTGACGGCACAATTTTCGTCAGAGCCACAAAGAACACGATGGTGCCGATCATGATGTTGATAATTTCCGTCGGGGCGCCGACGTCCTGCTGCACGCTCTGTCCGCCGTAAAGCAGGCCGCCGAACAAAAGCCCGGCAAAGATGCAGCCTACCGGAGAGGAACCGGCGATCAGCGCGACGGACAGGCCGTTGAAGCCGTTGTTTTCAAACGCCGCCATCTGGGAAATTTTGTGCGGCGAGGTTCCCGTAACCGCCAGCGCGCCCGCAAGGCCCGCCAGAGCCCCCGCGATCAGCATCGCCTGGGTGATGTTGCGGCCCACGTTGATGCCGGCGAATTCCGCGGCGTCGCGGTTAAAGCCGACCGCGCGCAGCTCGTAGCCCTTTGTGGAGCGGTAAAGCAGCACCCAGATGGCAAGGGCCATGATCACGGCGATCAGAATGCCAAAATTCACATCCGTTTTCAGCATCATTTCATACAGCCACTGGTGCGGCTTCAGCGCGGCCATGCCCTCCTTGGAGGTTTTCCAGTTCGGCAGAAGCATGGTGAAGCTCGATTCGTTCACCGCGAAGGAGCTTGTGGAATTCGGCTGATGGTAAGCCGCCGTATTGACAATAAAGTTGGAAAGGTAAAGGCCGATCCAGTTCAGCATGATGCTGGTGATGACCTCATGGATGCCGAACCGCGCTTTCAGATAGCCGATGATCCCGCCGAAAAGAGCCCCGGCAAGCACGCCGGAAAGGACCACAAGCGGAATCTGGATAACGGGGGCAAAGTCAAATTTGACGCCAACGCAGACGGCGGCGATGGTTCCCGCTATGTACTGGCCCTCGGCACCGATATTGAACAGACCGGTTTTAAAGGCAAACGCAACGCTCAGCCCGGTCAATATGATGGGCGTCGCCTTGATAATGACGTTGGAAATGTACTTCGGCTTTGCGAAGATTCCCCGGAACAGCGCACCGAAGGAGTCCCATGGGTTGTAGCCCGCAAACACGAGCACGACCGCGGCAACCAGAAAACCGAACAGAATCGCAATCAGGGTGGAGGTAATCGGTTTTTTAAGAATTTTGACTGTTGTTTTCATCATGCTTACCTCCCGCCATCAAAAGTCCTACCGTTTTTTCGTCGACCTCTCCCTGCCTGAAGCTGTCGACAATCGTTCCCGCGTAAATCACGTCGATGGTATCCGCGACATTCATGACCTCGTCAAGCTCCAGGGAAATCAGCAGGATCGCCCTGCCCCTGTCCCGTTCGCGCACCAGCGTCTTATGTACGTATTCAATCGCCCCTACGTCCAGCCCGCGGGTCGGCTGAACGGCGACCAGAAGATCGGGCTCGTTCGATATTTCACGCGCAAGAATGACCTTCTGCTGGTTTCCTCCGGAAAGCCCGCGCACCGGCTGGCTTTCGCAGTTATCCGGGCGGATATCGTACTCTTTGATCAGGTTCTTCGTATAGGAGAGGATTTCGCTCCTGTTGAGCATGCCGCTTTTGCTGTACGGCCGGCTGCGGTATTTTTCGATCACCATATTTTCCGCCACTGTGAACGGAAGCACCAGGCCGCGCTTCTGCCGGTCTTCGTGCACCGTGGAGATTTTATGGTCGATGACGTTGCGCGGCGTCGTGTTCTGGATTTCGGTTCCGTTGATTTTGATAGTGCCGCTCTCCGCCCTTGTCAGGTTGGTGATGGCTTCGACCAGCTCTTTCTGGCCGTTTCCGTCAATGCCCGCCACGCCGACGATTTCTCCTTTGCGCACCTTCAGCGACAGATTTTTGACCGCGTCCAGCTTCCGTTCGTCCCTGACCGTCAGATTGTCGATCTCAAAGACGACCTCGCCCGGATCGGCCGGGGATTTTTCGACCACAAGCTGGACCGCGTGGCCGACCATCTTGGTGGCAAGCTCCTCCTGGTCCACGTCGGCGACGTTTACCGTGTCGATATACTCGCCGCGGCGGATAATGGTGCAGACGTCCGAGGAGGCTTTGATCTCCTTGAGCTTATGGGTGATGATAATGATCGTTTTCCCATCCGCTATCAGATTCCGCATGATCTGAATCAGGTCATCGATTTCCTGCGGAGTAAGAACCGCCGTGGGCTCATCCAGAATGAGCAGGTCGACTCCGCGGTAGAGCGCCTTTAATATTTCAACACGCTGCTGCATGCCAACGGAAATATCTTCGATTTTTTCGTCCGGATCCACTTCCAGCCCGTATTTCTTTACGATCTCAAGAATTTCCTCGCGTGCTTTTTTCATATTTAATACGCCGAACTGATTAGTCACTTCGTTGCCCAGAATAATGTTCTGGGTCACGGTGAAATTGTCTACCAGCATGAAGTGCTGATGGACCATGCCGATTCCGTGTTCAATGGCAACATTCGGGTTTTTGATATTGACCTTTTCCCCATTCAGGAAGATTTCCCCCGCTTCGGCCTGATACAGGCCGTACAGAACATTCATCAATGTGCTTTTTCCGGCGCCGTTCTCGCCCAATATGGCATGAATCGTACCCTTCTTAACATCGAGACTGACGTCGTTCAAAGCGCAAAAGGAGCCGAACATTTTTGTAATACCGTGCATCTGCACCGCGTATTCCCGGTTGACTTCCATTACAACAGACCCCCCTGCCCGTTAATCCATTCTTTTTAAGCGCAGCGGGGCGCAATAACACCCATGCGCCCCGCTGCCCAAAAGAATAAAAGAGTAATAATTATTTGAGTCCCTTTTCGAACTCTGCGAATTCATCTTTGTTCGCCGGAGGAGTGATTGTCTTATCCTTGATCTTGCCTTCGAGCGCGACCGCCGCGTTATAGGTGTCGTCGCCCATGAGCTTGTGCTCTTCCGGAATCCCGACGGCATCCTCGGTCAGGCCGTAGGTGTAAGTTTTTCCGCCGATTTCCTTGCCGTCCATGGCTTCCTTGGAAACGAGCTCAACAGCCTGGTTAACCAGCTTCAAAGCAGAGGTAAGAACGTTTTCGGGCGCAAGATAAGCCTGGTCGCGGTCAACGCCGATCGCGTACTTCTTGGCTTCCTTGGCTGCTTCGATAACGCCGACCCCAACGCCGCCCGCGGCATGGAATACGATATCGCATCCGTTGGAGAACATCTTGGTGGCGATTGCCTTGCCCTTGGCGGAATCCGTGAAGCTCTCCGCGTACTGAGAGTCAACAGTAATGGTTTTGCCCAGCTCCTTCGCGGCGTAAGCAACGCCGGCCTTGTAGCCGAACTCAAACTGGTCGATGATGGCGCTGGTCTGGCCGCCGACAAAACCGACCTTGTTCGTCTTTGTTGTTTTGGCCGCGATGTAGCCGACCAGGAAGGAAGGCTCCTGAGCGCGGAACATCACGCCGGTCACGTTTGCGGGAGTCTTCTCATAAGCGTTATCTACGATTGCATAGTTGATGTCAGGATTCTGTTTTGCGGAATTGAGGATTGCGTCGGCCATTGCAAAGCCGATGCCCCAGATCAGATTGTTGCCGTCGTCGGCAGCTTTGTCCAGGTTTGTCGCGTAGTCGGACTCCTGCTTGGATTCAGAATACTTGACTGTGACGCCCGTATCCTTGGAAAGCTTCTGAAGGCCTTCCCACGCGGACTGGTTGAAGGACTGGTCGTTGACGCCGCCGGTATCCGTTACCATACCGATTTTAAAATCGGTCGCAGCCGCGGATTCCGCCTTGCTTTCGGCAGCGGAGCTGGCCGCTTCCGAGCTGGCCGCCGGGGTGTTGGAAGCGCAGGCGGTTGCAGAAACTGCCATCATAACTGCAAGAAAAAGTGCTACAATCTTCTTCATTGATTTTTCCTCCTGATTATTTTTTTGGATATATGGAATACCACGAAAACGTGATATTACTCCCATTTTCTTTTCGCGCCGAAAATTATCTTACTTTATTTTACCGCATTTTGCAATCAATTTTTCTGTGAAGTCAGGCGATTTCCAACGCGATTTCCATCATCTGGGTAAATCCGGTCTGGCGCTCCTGGGCCGAAAGGGATTCCCCGGTAAACGGGCAGTCGGAGATCGTAAGGAGGCAGAGCGCGTTTTTGTCTGCCCTCGCGGCGTTCAGGTAGAGAGCCGCGGCTTCCATCTCCACCGCCAGCACGCCCATCTTTTTCCACGAAGCCAGCGCGTTTTCGCTGTCGTCGTAAAAGGTATCCGAAGACAGCACATTGCCTACGACCGTATGCACGCCCAGTTTGTCCGCGGCGTCAACCGCGTTTCTGAGAAGGCCGTAGCTGGCAATCGGCGCAAACGTACCCGGCAGATTGTACTGGGCCGCATAGTTGGAATTGGTGCAGGCACCCATGCCGACTACGACGTCGCGCACGTGCACGTTGTCGGCGATCCCGCCGGCGGAGCCGATGCGGATGATGTTTTCCACCCCGTAGAAATTGAAAAGCTCGTAGGTGTAAATCCCGACGGAGGGGATTCCCATTCCGCCGCCCATGACGGACACGCGTTTGCCGCAGTACGTTCCGGTGTAGCCGAGCATATTGCGCACGGTATTGAAGCAGACCGGGTCGGTCAGATAGGTTTCGGCGATAAATTTGGCGCGGAGCGGATCGCCCGGCATTAAGACGGTTTTTGCGATTTCTCCCTCTCTGGCCCCGTTATGGGGGGTTGGTACGTTAGACATAGTCTTCTCCTTTTCAGTCGGCAATATTTTTCAGCCGGGACGTGCCGGTAATTTCCGGCTTCATCCCGAAATAATCAAGGATCGTGGCCGCGATATCGGCAAAGGTCGGCAGCGTGCCCAGATTGGCCCCGGCCTTTACCCGTTTTCCGTAAATCACCCAGGGCGTGTATTCGCGCGAATGGTCGGTGGAGGGCGTGATCGGGTCGCAGCCGTGGTCCGCGGTAATCATCAGCAGGTCGTCCCCGCGCAGTCCCGCCAGAATTTCGGGCAGCTTTTTGTCAAAATAGGTCAGCCCTTTGGCGTAGCCGTCCACGTCGTTGCGGTGGCCGTAAAGCATGTCGAAATCGACCAGATTGATAAAGCACAGGCCGTTGAAGGTTTCCTTCGTCAGCTCGATCGTGCGGTCAATGCCCTCCGCGTTGTTCTTTGTCCTCATAAACCGGGTAATCCCCCTGCCGGCGAAAATATCGTTGATCTTGCCGACGGCGATCACGTCACAGCCGTTTTCCTTCAGCTGGTCCAGCATCGTCGTCTTCGGGGGGAGCAGCGAAAAGTCGTGGCGGTTCGAGGTGCGGGTATAATCCGGATAGGTCCCGACAAAGGGCCTTGCGATCACCCGGCCGACGCCGTGCTCGCCCGCCAGCAGTTCCCTTGCGATCCGGCAGCAGCGGTATAGCTCTTCCACCGGCACGAGCTCTTCATTCGCCGCGATCTGGAACACGCTGTCCGCGGAGGTGTAAACGATGAGCGCGCCCGTTTCGGCATGCTCCCTGCCGTAATCCCGGATAACCTCGGTGCCGGAATAGGGTTTGTTGCAGATGACCCTGCGGCCCGTTTTTTCCTCAAACGCGCGGATGACCTCCGGCGGAAAGCCGTCCGGATAAGTCGGCAGCGGTTTGGGCGAATGGATTCCCGCAATTTCCCAGTGGCCGATCGTGGTGTCCTTGCCCTTGGAAATTTCCCTCATGCGCGCGACCGCGCCCGCGGGATGCTCCGCCCCCGGGCGGCAGGTGACGCCGTCGATATTGAAAAGGCCCAGCTTCTGCATATTGGGCATATCGAAATACCTGCTCGTCGCGGCGGCGGCAAGCGTATTGCTCCCTTCGTCGCCGTACTCCGCGGCGTCCGGCTCTTCGCCGATACCGACGCTGTCGAGTACAATCAAAAAAACACGTTTATTCATAGTATCCGCCTTTCTTCATTTGCGCATTCTTGTCGTCTGCCCCATTTTCAGAGAAACGGGCAGCACGTTCTCCCTGGAGCTGAGCTTCCCCTTTGCGACCTGATCGATAATCAGTTTTGCCGCAAGCCGCCCGATTTCCTCGATCGGCTGTACGACGGTGGTCAGCGCGGGCGTCATCAGCGAGCTGAGCTCCACCCCGTCGTATCCCACGATCATGACGTCGTCCGGGACTCTTTTACCCTGCTCGCACAGCACCTTGTACAGGGACAGCGCAGTCATATCGCTCAAAGCCAGAATGCCGTCCACATACGGAAAGCGCTTCAGCAGCTCGCGCGCGCTTTCGACCGCGTCGAAGCGGTACTGGCTTTCCATGAACAAAGGCTGGATGCCGTGTTCGTTGCAGACGTCCACATAGCCCAGAAAGCGCTGGCTCCCGCTGGAATATTTCTGCGGCCCGCGCATGAGGACGATATGGCGGCACCCGCACTCGATCAGATGCTCGGTAGCAAGGCGCCCTCCCGAGTAATTGTCGGACTGGACCACCGCAGTATAACGGCTGCCTGCGTCCTTGTCCAGAGCGACAACGGGCAGCGGGCAGCTGCGGATTTCTTCATCCAGATTATCATTGTTGGCGGTAATAATAATGCCGTCCGCATTCATGGCGGTAAGCATATTGATATAGGCGACTTCCTTTTTCGGATTTTCGTCCGAATTGCACAGGATCATCTTATAGCCGTTCTGAAACGCCTCATCCTCAATCGCCCGGCCGATCTCGGTCAGGAAAACGTTCAGGATGCTCGGCACGATGTAGCCGATGATCTTCGAGGACTTTTTATAGAGCGAACGCGCGATTTCATTCGGCTTGAAACCGGTTGCATCGATCGCTTCCAAAACGCGTTTTACTTTTTCGTCGCTTACTTTTGCCGTCCCGTTGATGACACGGGACACAGTTGCCGACGAGACACCGGCTAATCTCGCCACATCGCTGATCTGAGCCAAAATCATCACCATAGCTTTCCCGTTAAAAATGCGGTTGAACCGGACCCCGTTCCTTTTGAATTTTGAAACCGGTTTCAATGTATTTCCATTCTACATCAACGTTATCTGATTGTCAATATTTTTTCACACTGACAATATTTTTTGTTGATAATGACCAGCGAACAAGCTTTTCCATTCCGCGAAAACGGTCTTATCCCTCATAATTATATTACAGCGGGCAAAATAGTTCCAGTACTTTTTGAAATTATTTTCAAAAGGAGATTTTTACAGGATCTTCTTCTTTTTGAAAAAAAGAAGGCAGACGACCACAAAAACAGCCGAGAGGCCCGCGGCAAAAGCGTAGCCGTACGGCCACTGAAGCTCCGGCATATACTTGAAATTCATGCCGTACCAGCCGACCAGAAGCGTGAGCGGAAGAAAAACAGCGGTGATCACGGTAAACAGCTTCATAATCGCGTTCAGCCCGATGTCCACCTGCGACTGATACGCCTCGCGCACCTGCGTGATATAGTCGCGCAGGTTCAGCACGCTCCGGTTCAGGCGGTCCACCCGGTTCGTAAACATCTTGAAATAGCGCAGCGCGCCGGGGGACAGAATCCCGTTGGAGTTTTCCTCGATGCTCTCCGCGACGTCCAGCAGCTGCTCATAATATTTTTTATAAAACATCAGCCTTTTCCGCATCGCGATGATATCCTTGATAAAATCCTCGTCCGCGCCCTCCATGACCCGTTCCTCCAGCGCGGAGATTTCCTCTTCCAGCGCTTCCAGCTCCTCCGAATCATGAATGGTCAGGTTGTTGAAAAACGCGTAAAGAATCCGCGTGATATTCAGGCTGGACGTTTTGCCGCCCGCAAAAGCATCCAGCACGTCCTGTACCGCACGGTTTTCCCCCTCGCCGGCAAAGACCATCCGGTCCGGCAGGATATACAGCCCGATCCGGTGGGTCAGATACCGTTCGTTGTCGTTGACGACATTCAGAAGAATAAAGTCATACCCGTCGTACGCCTCCAGCTTGGCGGGACCGGGGTTCGCGCACTCGCTGAACGTGTGCGGCGCCGCGCAGAAATGGCCGGCGCGCAGCTCCTCCGGCGTACAGACGCAGACGGTGTCCGGCGCAAACGGTGTGTCCGCTTCCTCCAGCGTTTCTTTCGTAATCCGATAACACTTCATAACCATACTCCCTATGTTTTCTTTTCCCGCCCTGCAGTGGTTCCCCTCGCAGGCGGGTCCAATGGAATGAATCCCATTGTAGCAAAATACGCCCCTTATTTCAACGTCAAAACACCTGCACGGATTTCTCCGTGCAGGTGTTTTCTGCCGTCGCTTTCGCTTATTTTACCGGAACAACAGCCCCTTTGAACGTATCCGTGATAAAGGTTTTGATTTCCTCGCTCTTCAGCACTTCCACCAGCGCCTTGATATCCTCGCGGTTTTCGTCGCCCTCGCGGACAGCGATAATGTTGGCGTATGTGGCCGCCGCAAGGGAATCGTCCGCTTCCGCCGCGAGCGCGTCGGAAACCTTCAGATTTCCCGCGAGAGCATAGTTGCCGTTGATGACGGCCAGGTCCACGTCGGGCAGGGTACGGACCAGCTGGGCGGCTTCAATTTCCGTAAACTTCAGCTTCTTCGGGTTTTCCGCAATGTCCTTCTGAGTGGCGGTGATCCCGACGCCGTCCTTCAGCTTGATCAGTCCCTGATCCTGAAGCAGCAGGAGCGCCCTGGCTTCGTTGGAAGTATCGTTCGGAACCGCAATGGTCGCGCCTTCCTTCAGATCGGCAAGGGCCTTGGTTTTCCCGGCGTAAATGCCGAACGGTTCATAGTGGATGGAGCCCGCGGAAACAATTTTGGTTCCATTTTCCTTGTTGAATTCATCCAGATACGGCTGATGCTGGAAGTAGTTGGCGTCCAGGTCCTTGCTGTCCAGGGCTTTATTGGGGAGAACATAATCGGAAAATTCCCTGATCTCAAGCTCGTAGCCCTTGTCTTTCAGCAGCTTGGCGGCTTCCTTCAAAATAATCGCGTGGGGCGTCGGGGACGCGCCGATGACGATTTTCTTGGCTGGCGCCGTGCTTTCCGCTTCGCCGGAAGCCGGGGCGGCAGAGGACGCGGCCTCAGAGGACGCGGCTGCGGAATTCGCGCAACCGGCAAATACGGAAGCGCAGAGCGCCGCAATTAAAATTGCCGATAATAATCTTTTCATTGATAAAACCTCCAAAATTCAGATGTGAATCGTTTATCGTTTAATGTTTTCTTTTGTCGCTTCGTCCGGCCGCCCTCATCCCGATGCCCTGAAGCACCTGAACGATCACAACCAGCAGAACAGTGGCCACCAGCATCATATCGCCCTGCCAGCGGTAAAGCCCGTAATTGATCGCAATGGTACCCAGCCCGCCGCCGCCGACAACGCCGGCCATGGCGGAATATCCCAGAATCGTGGTCGCCGCAATGGCGCAGCCCACAATCAGGGAAGGCTTGGATTCGGGAAGCAGGACCTTCCAGATAATCTGAAAGTCGGACGCGCCCATGGACTGCGCGGCTTCAATCACGCCGATGTCAATCTCTTTCAGCGAGGACTCGACGAGCCTCGCGATAAAGGGCGCCGCCGACAGGGTCAGCGGAACAATGGTCGCCGTGGCGCCGATGGCGCTGCCCGTCACCAGCCTTGTAAACGGAAAGATGGCGATCATCAGAATCAGAAACGGGATGGAACGGGTCAGATTGACGATCACGTCCAGCACCTTATACAGAGAAGCGTGAGGGCGGATCCCGTCCTTTGCGCTGGTGAACAGCAGGATTCCCACGGGCAGGCCGATAAGATAGGCAAAGAGTGTGGAAACCAGCACCATATACAGGGTTTCACCAATGCCCTGCACCAGCATGCTCAGCGTCGACTCATCCCACATAACCGTTCACCTCCTCAGCGGACAGACCCTTCGCGCGCACATAATCAAACATCTTCCGCGCCAGAGCCTCGTCCTGCGGCAGCTGGACCACCATCTGGCCAAACGCCTTGCCGTCTATGTCTTTGGTGTCTGCGTACAGGATATTGACGGGAGCCTTACAGTCGAGAACCATATTCGCAATGACCGGCTCAAAAGAAGAATTTCCGTCAAACACAATGCGCATACATCGCTTGCTGATCATTTTATCGGGATGTTTCCCTTCGGGGTAAACCAGCTTCTGCGCCGCCGCCGTCTGCGGCCTGTGGAAAATGTCCTCCACAGAACCGGATTCGACAATCCGGCTGTCGTCAATAATGGCGACGCGGTTGCAGATTTCCTCTATCACGCTCATCTGATGCGTGATAATGACAATGGTGATGCCCATCCGGCGGTTGATATCCTTCAAAAGCGCCAGGATCGACGTGGTGGTGGTGGGGTCGAGGGCGCTGGTGGCTTCGTCGCACAAAAGCACCTTCGGATTGGTCGCGAGCGCGCGGGCAATGGCCACACGCTGTTTCTGGCCGCCGGAAAGCTGGGCGGGGTACGCTCCGGCCCTGTCGGCCAGGCCGACGAGCTCCAGAAGCTCTTTCGTCCTTTTTTTTGCGGACGCCTTGTCAGCGCCGGCCAGCTCCAGGGGAAAACGGATATTCTGCTCCGCCGTGCGCTGCATCAGAAGATTGAACTGCTGGAAAATCATTCCCATGGACCGGCGAACCGTGCGCAGGTCCTTATCGGAAAGGGCGGACAGATCGCGCCCGTCGAACAGAACGGTGCCCCCCGACGGTTTTTCCAGCATGTTGATACATCGTACCAGCGTGCTCTTACCGGCGCCGCTCATACCGATAATGCCAAAAATATCGCCTTTCTCAATCGTCAGGTCAATATCACTTAAAGCCCGCACCTCAGAATCCTTCGTGTGGAAGGTTTTGCTCAACGATTGAATTTCGATGATAGCCTCGCCCAAGCCGACACCCCCTCAAATAGTATTACTAAACATATAGGAATTATAGTTAATATTGCATAATTTGTCAATGCATATTGCAAAAATAAATAAAACAATCTTATTTTCCCGTCCACCGCGCGGCAAGCGCCTTGATTTTTACGCCCTTTTCCATGAACATTTTTTCATGCTCGGTCAGCGCGTTTCCCAGCTGACCGCCGCCGTGCAGATCGTAGGTCATGGACAGAATCGTAAACCCGCTTTCTTCAAAGTACACCAGCGAATCGTCAAAAAGGGCGTCGTCGTCGGTTTTAAAGTGGATTTCTCCGCCCTTTTGCAGAATCTGCTTGTAATTTTCAAGCTGGCGGGGATAGGTCAGCCGCCGTTTGTGATGCTTGGCCTTCGGCCACGGGTTGCAGAAATTGATATAGATCCTCTCCACCGTATCTTCGGCATTCATCACGGTGAGAATCCGCTCAATATCCTGCGCCATCAGCACAACGTTGTCCGGCTGTGCGTTCCGCTCCCGGAACGCCTGTTCAATATTCCGTTTGGCCGGACCGAGAACGGCGTCCTTCAAATCGATGCCCATATAATTGATTCGCGGATTTTGCGGGGCAAGCCCGGCGAGGAAAAGGCCCTTTCCGCAGCCAAGCTCCAGGTGAATGGGCTGCCGCCGCCGGAAAAAGCCGTGCCATTTTCCAATGTACCGCGCGGGATCGCGGACAAAAAAGCTGCACGCGTCCAGCTCCGCCGCGGCCCACGGTTTATTGCGCATTCTCATGACGGCAGACCCCTATCCTTTTTCCGGAAGATCCTGCCAGTTTTTGCAGACATCCACCCATTTCACGCTTTGGGAAACACGGAAAAGCTCGTCACAGCTCAGTTCCACACAGGAGCTTGCGCTGCCGCCCGCGGGAAAAATTCTGGAAAAGCGTTTCAGCGAAACGTCACAGTATACCTTTGCGCAGGGCGGATTTCCAAACGGGCAGACGCCCCCGACCCGATACCCGGTCAGCTGCTCCACCTCGCCGGGAGCAAGCATTTTCGCCTTTGTGTTGAACTCCGCCTTGAATTTTGCGTTGTCCACCTTGGCGTCTCCCGCGGCGACGACAATCACGCAGCCACCGTCGCTGTGAAAAGAGATCGATTTTGCAATGCGCGCTTCCTCAACCTTCAGCGCCTGCGCGGCCAGCTCCACCGTCGCGCTCGAAACCGAAAACTCGTGCAGGCGTTCTTCCATCCCGTATAATTTTAAATAATCCTTTACTTTCTGAACCGACATCATTTCCTCCGGCTTTCCGATATATATATTGATAGGTACCTGTCCGGGCATGCCGAAAACATGCGGACGGTCAAAAACCGCGGGATTCCCCGCTGTATTCCGATCAATAATGGAATTCTTTATAGTATAGCATACTGCGTGAAAGTAAAAAGTATTTTTATTCAAATTTGTAATAAGGCACAAATTTCAACGGATTCTTTTTCCGTTTTATGTATCTGTTTCCCTATGCCGAAAAATCCGGAATTTTCGCTTCCCGGCCGCACAGCGGCAAGCCGGACGTCCCGCATAACGGCGCCGCCGTTTGCATAAAGATTATCACCCGCGAAGAGCGCGGCGCATCTTTTACGGATTGCTCTTCACCGTTTCAACAGTATATTGGAAAGGACGTGAGCTTTTGCCGCTGTGCGCAATTCCCGCGGCTGGAACCGCGCTGATCTTTCTGCTGCTTGGAACTTTCGTCGTTCTGCTGCGCCGGAAAAACGCCGCCGGCGGAAAAAGGGGCCGGGAGCTGAAGGCGCTGGCCGCCAATATTCCCGGCTGCGTACAGCACTGCAAATACGACAGCTTTCTCACGATCGTGTACTGCAGCGACGGCCTTCCGCGGCTGACCGGATATACCCCGGAGGAAATCGGGCGGTTTTTCCACAACCGGCTCCTTCTCATGATTTACGAGCCCGACCGCGAGGGCATCCGGCGGAGCATAGACGCCCAGCTTCGGGACGGCAGCGTCTTCGACGTGCAGTACCGCCTGTTAAGAAAGGACGGCACCCTGATCTGGATTCTCGACAAAGGACGGCTGACGGCCGAAAGCGGGAAGGAATCCGGGCTCTACTGCCTGCTGACGGACATTACCGGCCAGCGGGAAATCATGCGCGAGCTGGTGCAGAAAGCGCAGCGCGACGGGCTGACCGGGCTGCTGAACAAATCCGCCACAAAATCGTATATAGAACAGGCGCTGACCGGCAGCGGATTTTGCGCACTGTATCTCATCGACGTCGACCATTTCAAGGATATCAACGACCATCTTGGCCATATGTTCGGCGACTCGGTGCTGGCCGAAATCGGCGGCAGGCTGAAAAAGCTGTTTCGCGCTTCCGACGTGGTGGGACGCGTCGGAGGGGATGAATTCATGGTGCTTCTGAAAAGCATCGGCGACCTGTCCCTGGTAGCCGAAAAAGCGGACGCCATTCGCCGGAGCCTGCAGCAGACTTTCGAAAACGGACCGGAGCCGTATTCCGTCTCCGGAAGCATCGGTATCGCGGTTTACCCGAAAGACGGCAGAACCTACGCGGACTTATATAAAAGGGCGGACGCCGCCCTTTACGAGGCGAAGCGCCGCGGCAGAAGCCGGTTTGTCATTTTTGACGGCGGGCTGGAAGCATCCGGGCACAGAAACGGCGCTCCCGAACGATCCGATTCCCTCCCCCTTCGGTGAAAACGATCGGAAAACCACAGGAAGCCGGCTTCCGGCAGCTGCGCCGGCAGCCGGCTTCCCTTTTCATAAATCCCCAAAATTCTTGAAATATCCCCAAATCGTGATATAATTCTAAGCAGTTACGCAAGGGAGGAAACAATGGATAAAAACAGGAAAATCATTCTGACGCTCAGCGTTTTGCTGGCCGCCGTCATCGCCTGTCTGGCCTTCCTCTGGATCAGATTCGGGCAGCGGGCGGACAGCTACGAATGTACGAACTTTGCAATGGGAACTTATGTCCAGCAGACCGTTTACGGGAAAAACGCAAAAACGGCGGCAGCAGCAGCCGCTAAAAAAATAGGCGAGCTGGAAAACCTGATCTCGTGGAGAATCGCAGGCTCCGATATCGACAGGCTGAATCAGGCTTCCGGTTCCAGTTGGGTCAAGCTCGACGCGAGAACCGTCGCCCTGCTCCAAAAAAGCCTTACCGTCGCTCAGAAGTCCGGCGGGGCCTTCGACCCCACCATCCTGCCGATTACCTCCCTGTGGGATTTCGGAGGAGAGAACCAGCGTGTTCCCTCTGAGGCGGAGATCGATACCTATTTAAAATATGTGGATTATCATTATTTAAGAGTAAACCCAAAGGATTCCACCGCGTCCCTGAAGCTGCACTATACCGCGGTCGAGCTGGGCGCGATCGGAAAGGGCGCCGCCTGTGACGAAGCGGTCGCCGCCTACCGGCAGGCCGGAGCGGACTGCGGGATCGTCGCCGTCGGCGGCAGCGTGGGGGTGTTCGGCACCAAACAGGACAAATCGCCCTGGCGTGTGGCGGTGCGTGATCCCCTCAGCTCCGAAACGCAGAGCGCTTCCATGGGCACGATTGACCTGGCCTCCGGTTTTGTGTCCACTTCCGGTACCTACGAAAAGAATTTTACGGAAAACGGTGTTGCCTATCACCATCTTTTAAACCCGAAAACCGGCTGCCCGGAAAACAACGGCCTGCTTTCCGTCACGGTGGTCTGTGACGACGGCGCGCTGAGCGACGCGCTTTCCACCGCCTGTTTCGTTTTGGGAAAAGAGAAAGCGACCGCCCTTCTGAAGGAATACAACGCCGGCGGAATCTTTATCAACAGCGATCATCAGGTATTCGTCACGGATAATCTCGCAAATTCTTTTAAAATTGTCGAAAAGCAATATATTTTAAAATAAAATGAGTTAAAATCAGAATATTAAGATCTTTATATCTGATATTCTCAAACGCACTCCTAACGTTTCGTTCCCCGCAGCACGTCTGTGGACAAACTCTGCAGGCGTGTTTTTCATGGATATCAGAACCGTTTACCGGTAATTGACAGCAGATAAGCAAATATGGAGGAAAAAACATGGAATTGACATTTCCGGCCAGGCCGTTCAAAACGCATGGCGGTGCGGATGTTCCCCACCATAAGAGTACGGCGCAGATTGAGTCCGCCGTGATGCCGCCCCCGGCACAGGTGGTGCTGCCCATGCAGCAGCATGCGGGCGCTCCCTGCGTCCCGCTTGTAAAAGTGGGCCAAACCGTTCTGCTGGGGCAGAAAATTGCGGACAGCGGCGCATTCATCAGCGCCCCGATTCACGCGAGCGTCTCGGGCAGAGTCAGCGCGATCAACAAGGTCATGCTGCCCGGCGGACAGTATACCGACGCGGTTGTCATCGACTCCGACGGTCAGATGACCGTTTCCCCGGACGTAAAACCGCCGGCAACCGAAACACCCGAAGCGTTTATGAAAGCGATCCGGGAATCGGGGCTGGTGGGGCTTGGCGGGGCGGGGTTCCCGGCGCACGTAAAGCTCCATGTCCCGAAGGATAAAAAGCTCGACACCATGATTGTCAACGCGGCGGAATGCGAACCGTACATAACGGCGGACCACCGCGAGGCGATTGAAAATTCCTGGGACGTGCTTTCGGGAATTTACGCCGTGGCGGAGCTGTTAAAGCTGGAACGCGTGATCATTGCCGTGGAAGACGACAAACCCGACGTAATTGAAATTCTGAAAAAAATCGCGGACAGCGCAACAAACGACCCGGAGGACCGCGTGCGCATTCTTCCCCTGCACGCGCGTTATCCGCAGGGTGCTGAAAAAGTGCTGGTCAAGGCCTGTACGGACCGTGAAATCCCGATGGGAAAACTGCCCGCCGACGTGGGTTGCCTTGTGATGAACGTTACCTCTGTGTCCTTTATTGCCAAATACCTGAAAACAGGGATGCCGCTTGTGAGCAAGAGAGTCACCGTCGACGGGTCGGCGATCCGGAATCCACAGAATGTCATCGTCCCGATCGGCACAAGGATCGCGGACATGATCGAGTTCTGCGGCGGGTACCTGTCGGAACCGAAAAAGCTGCTGATGGGCGGCCCCATGATGGGCCTTGCCCTGGCCGGCGACGGGCTGCCCGTCCTCAAACAGAACAACGGCATCCTCGCCTTCGGGGAAAAGGAAGCCCGGATGAGCGCGCCGACCGCATGCATCCGCTGCGGCCGCTGTGTGGACGGCTGTCCCATGAACCTGATCCCTGCGCAGCTTGAAAAATACTCCAATGCCAAGGATGTTGAAAAGCTTCAGGAATACGACGTCATGGCCTGCATGGAATGCGGCACCTGCGCTTTCAACTGCCCGGCGGGCAGACCTCTTGTACAGGCCATCCGGCTCGGCAAGGGACTGGTAAAAGCGGGAGGTAAAAAATAATGGCAGAGAAACTGATCGTATCGTCCTCTCCCCATATCAGAAGCGGCGTGACGACCCGCAAAATCATGCTGGACGTCATCATTGCGCTGACTCCGGCGGCAATCGCTTCCGTGATCATCTTCGGATTCAAGGCCCTCGCGCTGATCCTCTGCTCCGTTGCTTCCTGCGTCCTCAGCGAATATGTCTGCAGAAAAGTCATGAAGCGTGAAAACACCATCGGCGACCTGAGCGCCGTAGTAACCGGCATCCTCCTTGCGTTTAACGTACCCGTGGGCGTCAGCCCATTCATTGTCATCTTCGGCGGAATCGCCGCCATTGTGGTGGTAAAGCAGATGTTCGGCGGAATCGGGCAGAACTTTGTGAACCCGGCGCTGACCGCGCGCATTATCCTGATGTCCTCCTTCCCCGCCCAGATGAGCAGCTGGAACGCCCCGTTTTATTATCTGCACAGCACCGACGCGATGACCACCGCTTCCCCGCTCGGCATCTTGAAAGAGGGCGCAAGCGGCACCATGCCGACGCTGCTCAATATGCTGGTCGGCGTCCGCGCGGGATGTCTTGGGGAAACCTGTGCGGTGGCGCTGATTCTCGGCGGTATCTATCTGGTGGTGCGCGGGGTCATCAGCCCCGCCATCCCGCTGTGCTATATCGGCTCCGTCGCCGTGATCTCCCTGATTGCGGGAAGGAACGTTCTGTTCGACCTGCTCGCGGGGGGCCTGCTGCTCGGCGCCATCTTCATGGCGACCGATTACGCTACCTCCCCGATCAACCTGAAGGGCAAGATCGTCTTCGCCGTCGGCGCGGGCATCATTACCATGCTGATCCGTATTTTCGGCCAGCTTCCGGAAGGCGTGTCCTTCTCCATCATCCTGATGAACCTTCTGGTGCCGCATATCGAACGCTTGACACGTCCCAGGGCATTTGGAAAGGAGCGTGTGAAAGTTGAAGATTGACACAAAAGAGGTGCTCACCCCCGCCCTCACACTGTTTGTGATCTGTCTGGTCACTGCGGTCCTGCTGGCAGGCACAAACCTGATGACGCGCGATAAAATCGTGGAGATCAACCAACAGTCCGAATCCGCTTCCCGCCAGCTTGTCCTTCCTTCCGCGAAGGCTTTTGAGGATTCCAAAGACGGCACGTACGCGATCGGCAAAAACGGAAACTCGCTTGCCGGATATGTGTTTACCACCAAGGCAAAAAGCTACGGCGGCGATCTGAAGGTGATGACCGGCATTGATAAAGACGGCAAAATCACCGGCGTCATCCTGCTGTCCATCGGCGATACGCCGGGCCTCGGCCTGAATGCGGAAAAAGAAAGTTTTCGCGATCAGTATAAAAAGGCCGTCCCCGAAAACGGATTTGAAGTGATAAAATCCGGCGCGGCCTCAGACACGCAGATCGAGGCGATGACGGGCGCCACCATTACGAGCAAAGCCGTCACCGCATGCGTGAACGACGCGATTAAAGAATATCGGACAATAAAGGGGGGCGAATGAAATGGCGAAAACTCCATGGCAGGAATTCAGCAAGGGCATCATCAAGGAAAACCCTGTTCTTCGCCTTGTGCTCGGCACCTGCGCCACGCTTGCGCTGAGCACCTCCGCAAGCAACGCGATCGGCATGGGACTTGCCACGACCTTTGTGCTGGTGGGGTCCAATACGGTCATTTCCCTGCTGCGCAGGATCATTCCGGATAAGGTGCGTATCCCCTGCTATATTACGCTGATCGCGGGATTCGTCACCATTGTGCAGATGCTGATCGAAGCGTATTCCCCCAGCCTGAAAGCGGCGCTCGGCATCTACCTTCCCCTGATTGTTGTAAACTGCATCATTTTGGGCAGGGCCGAGATGTTTGCGAACAAAAACAAGGTCCTTCCGTCCGTTCTGGACGCCCTGGGGATGGGTGCCGGCTTTACCGCCACGCTGCTGGTGATGGGCATCGTCCGCGAACTTCTGGGCGCCGGAACGGTTTTCGGATTCCCGATTACCGCCGGATTCGTATCGCCCATTATCATCTTTCTGCTCCCTCCGGGAGGCTTCTTCGTGTTCGGCATGATGATTGCGCTGGCAAACAAACTGGCGGCCGGAAAGGGTGCCGAACCGGCTGAGCTGGGCTGTCAGAACTGTCCTCTCTGCGGAAGCTGCTCCATGATGGCTGAAAAAGAAAAGGAGTGTGCGGGAAAATGATCAAAGGATTAGTGGCCATTTTTTTGGCTGCCATACTGACCGAAAACTACATTCTCAATAAATTTCTGGGCATCTGCCCTTTTCTGGGCGTTTCCAAAAAGCTCGACACCGCAACCGGCATGAGCATTGCAGTCACCGTCGTCATGGTGATCTCCACCGCGGCGACGTGGCCGATTTATACCTATGTACTGGTTCCGCTGGACCTTGCGTACTTGCAGACAATCGTGTTTATTTTGATTATTGCGGCCCTCGTTCAGTTTATTGAGACGGTACTGAAAAAATACATTCCTTCCCTGTACAACGCGCTCGGCATTTACCTCCCCCTCATTACCACCAACTGTGCCGTGCTCGGCGTAACCATGCTGGTCATTGAAAAAGGCCAGTCCGATCCGACCTTCGGCTTTATCCAGTCGCTTGTAAATGCGTTTGGCTCCGGCATCGGCTTTCTGGTGGCCATGGTTATCTTCGCGGGCGTGCGGGAAAGAATTGAAAACAACGATATTCCAAAATCCCTTCAGGGTCTGCCGATCACACTGGTTGCCGCGTCGCTGACGGCCGTGTCGTTTCTCGGCTTTCAGGGCCTTGTCGACGGCATGCTGGGTTAGGAGATGCGGATATGAATGAAATATTGACTCCAGTCCTGATTGTGGCCGGGATCGGCCTTTTATCAGGCCTCATCCTTGCGATCGCGTCGATCGTCATGGCCGTGCCGAAAGATGAGAAAGCGGAGGCAATCCGCGACATGCTGCCGGGGGCCAACTGCGGCGCCTGCGGATATTCCGGCTGCGACGGCTACGCGACGGCGCTGTCCTCGGGCGAGGCGAAACCCGGACTCTGCACGGTAGGCGGTGCGGCGGCAGCCAAAGCCATTTCCGAATACCTTGGCTGCGACCCGGGCGACGTGGAAGCAAAGGTGGCTTTGGTTCACTGCCTTGGCAGCTATGACAATACGACCGATAAGGTGGAGTACGAAGGAATCGCGACCTGCGCGGGAGCGGCGATCGTCGCCGGCGGCGTGGCAAGCTGTCAGTACGGCTGCATGGGCCTGGGCGACTGTATGAACGCCTGCCAATACGGCGCGATCAGCGTTTGCAACGGCGTTGCCAAAATTGACCCGGTCAAGTGCAGAGGCTGTTCCATGTGTGTAAAAGCCTGCCCGAAACATCTGATTTCGTTTGTCCCCGCGACAAAGCAGGCGGTGGTCCGATGCAGCAACTGCGACAAAGGCGCCCTGACCAGCAAAGTCTGCAAGGTCGGCTGCATCGGTTGTATGAAATGTGAAAAGACCTGTCAGCACGGCGCCATCCACGTTGTAAATTCCCTTGCGGCCGTCGATCCTGCCAAATGTGTCGGCTGCGGCGACTGCGCCGGCGTTTGTCCAAGGCACTGCATTACCATGTTCGGAGTGTAAGCAATAGAATGAAAAACGGGGTGTAACCCGGCCAGCCGGGAAGCACCCCAATTTATTCGACTTTCATAAAGGTTTATATTGCTTTTTTTATGAGTTTATTATATAATATAACACGTTGTTCATGCCGGTGTGATGGAATTGGCAGACGTAGTGGACTCAAAATCCACCGGTAGCGATACCGTGCCGGTTCGAGTCCGGCCACCGGCACCAAAAAGCAGTTCGGCCCTTGTTGGGCCGGGCTGCTTTTTCGCGTTGATGGCTCCATTTCCCGAACCGCGGTGCAGGTTGGGAGAAACATCAGGAAATCAGATCCTTCCGGATAAATGCAGGGACTCGCGGAACGCGGGTTCAGCGTGCCAATACCCGAGTCCGGCCACCGGCACCATTGCATAATTGTCTGAAGCGTTCTGCAATCGCGTCTTTTATATTCATGGCCTCACCGTCATTTCAGTAGTTTCAAAATAAGCATAGCAATTAATGCGCAAAAGCGTATACGCACTTGCGTACAATATGTTTTTCTGCTAAACTGATTCTGAAAGAAAATGGCCCCGTCAAACGACGGGGCTGCCCGGTAAAATGCCGTTATTCGGTGAGGTCCTTTTGCAGTTGAATTAGAGCATGTTTGATGGAACGGCCGACCGTGCCGCGATTCACGCCTTCCAATTTGGCAATTTGCCGGTGCGTCAGGTTGTCCATATAATACAAAAACAGCCTTCGGCGCTGTGTTTCGGGAAGTTGATCGATAGCCGTATATAGCTGCCGGTAACTTTCCATCCTAATTGCGAGATCGGCGGCGTCTGCCTGTGGTGTGTTCATAGCCGCGTCGGTCAAACCGTCTATGAAGTCCATGTAATCAAGATGTCGCCTGTCTTGCCGCCTTTGGGAACGGATTTGCCGGTCGGATTGCTCCAACAGTTCTTTGACCGAGGTTGAAACCTCAACACAAATCCGGTTTCCATTGGCGGTTTTATATGTGATCGTTACAAGGGGCTTGTCCATTATGTTACCTCCGTTCATTTTGGTCGTGGGTTGACGGCTGATAAACGGAGACTGGCGGAGAACGGCAGCGGGGGCAAATATGCCGCGCAGGCCCGGCGCGGACTTCGGGCCAACTTGGCCCGAAGTGATGGGGCTTGTCCCGCAACACCGTAAAAAGGCACAAAAAAACACCTATGCAGGGAGGCCCCCGCAAGGGGTTGAATGGAAAATGAGCGCAGTATACACCCATGATTTTTGTGAATTTTGTGTTGCCGAGAGAAATTAGAACATCGGCTATTTCGTGCCGCTACTATAAGGTAGCGGCCCCTCGTGTGCGGAATGCATCGGCTTTGGATACATATGAACCCCTCCAGCTCAAAAGCCGTCGCTGCGTATAAATAAAAAAGGGGCGCAACTATTACGCCCACCGTTGCCCTGTTTTAAAAAAGGAAAACGGCGGCTTCAATCACATATCAAAATATAAATTTTTTCATCGGGTCAAGTTGGCCCGAGTAAGCTATAAGAACATAAAGAGGTCAAAACCGTCACAGGCTTTGACCTCTTTATTGCAACTCGGCGGTCATAGTTTAAAAACCGTAGACCCGTGGCTTTGCGCCCCTCGCCTTTCGACGAGTTTGCTAAATAATATTAAATTATTATATATTACTGATCAAACAAAGGCTTTTAATTCATTGTTATAGAATATCAGTAGTCATATAGCTTTTAAAGTAATCATAAAAAAGAGCCGGTAACTGTGAGTAACCTCACATGTTATCGGCTCTGCGTCTTAGCGTCTGGCTCTTTGATAACTGACATATTCAGTTGTTTTACATTGATTAAAGCTTCCTGTTTGCACTTGGGGCAAAATAACGGGAAGTTTTCAAGTACCGTATCATCGCGTATCTTGACCCGTGTTTTGTTGCCACAAATCGGACATAATATCCACTTATATTTACACACTGTACCATCCTTTATTCCGTAGTCTATACCTGTCCTATGCTCCTTTTTTTGAACCCCAACAGCCCTAATGCCTGTAATACAAAGGCAAGAAGAACTAACACTATTAGCGGCAATATTGGAAGCCTATCCACTGGAATCGTGTAATGGGCATAAGCATAGGGGACAAATTGCATCGCACTCCAGCTTACGATCTGGCCTTCCCACAAAAACTCAATAGCTGTAAACACTCCCCATATGAATAGACTAAAAATAGTAGCCATGCGTGGCAGGATGCCGTATAATAGAGCAGAAATTCCTACCATTGTCCACACCACGGGTATCTTCGTAAGGCACATTACAAAGATAGTCTGAAAACTCTGCCCAAAATTACTGCTTGTCGCTCCAAACACGATACCGGCTGAAAATCCAAGTGCGAGCATAATGCCGGTGACACATAGTATGGATACCAATAGATAACTGAACATCCACTTTATGCGGCTGACCGGCTTCGCCAGTATCATCTCGGCGTGGTAATCAAATTCCTCTTTTTGCAGGCGTAAAGTGCTCATCATCGCATAGACAGCTACGGCCATTGTCAGGATGTAGATAAATATACTGATAAACGCATTACGATTACCCACTTCCGCCATCCAATTCACACCGCCAAGACCGCCGAGCAAATCTCCGATTCCTTCTGTTTCTGATACACTTTGCGCCATACCGCCAACGGCTCCACCAATCAGCACCATTCCGACGAGTACGCCGATGGCAGAACTCTTTTGCAAACGCCACGCCAAAGCCAATGGACTGCTAAACCCAGCGGCGGCTTGATCTCTACCCGAACGTTCAGGAAGGACACCTTCGCCAAGATCACGCCGGGCAGACAATACATACGCACTTACCACTGGGATTGCAACGAGGATCACCATTAAAATAAGAGTCCAAACCCTGTCGGTATAAAAGGGCTGTGTCAGCCTGTGCCACGCCATTGGTGAGAGCAATGCCCAACCGGAATAAGCCCCCTGCCCATTATTGACGAGTAAGAAGAATATTTCCGCTCCGGCAAAAGCCAGCGCGAGCCCTCTTGCCTTATCGGTTCCTTTACTAAGTTGTGCCACCAATGCACCTATGCCCGCATGAACATAGCCTATCAGGGCGATTGTTGCTCCATATAAAAGAGAACTACCGGCTGCTTGCCCCAATGAAATAAAGTAAATAGCTACCAACAGGCCCGCCATCAAACTGCTGACACCTGTAATTGACAGCGCCGCGGTCAAAGAGGCATATCGGCCAGTTACATAAGCACGAAGCATTTCACTCCGCCCGGCCTCCTCCTCGCTGCGAGTGTGGCGAATTACCGTCAGCATCATGGCAATGCCTAAAATAATCGCAATCTGCCCCGTGGAGCGCCACACGACCACTCCAGCAATGTTGGACGACATCCCCGGCCCCAAAATGGATGAAATAAGCGAGTTGATAGTTAATTCCTTAATAAATAGTTGTATATCCTGATATGCCATCGCGCTTTTTGCAACGCTGATAGCCATCAACACGGGAAGCACTGTCCAAAGGAGCAGCAGCCAACGGTCACGCCGAAAGTAAAGTTTCGCCAAATTTTTAGTGCCTGTAAATGAGTGCCTTTTCATTGACGCTTTACCTCCTTCTTCGTGTCTGCGCTATAATGCCGCATAAACAATTCTTCCAATGTAGGCGGCTCCGCAGTAAGGGCTTTGATTCCAAACGGTACAAGAAATTTCATAACGGAATCCATTGCCTCGGCGTCTATCGCAAAATGCCATACTCCATCCTGCTGTGTGGCGTTGTGGATGCCCGCTATGCTTTGCAAATTGGTCGCAGGGGTAGATGTTTGAACAAGCATGCGAGTGAGGTGACGCATATCGGCCAGCTTGCCGGAATCTACGATAGCCCCTTGCTTGATGATGCCAACCTGATCGCACAACGTCTCAACTTCTGACAGTATATGGCTGGACAAGAAAACCGTCTTTCCGGCCTGTTTCATTTCTGACACACAGTCCTGAAATACCTGCTCCATCAAAGGATCAAGGCCGCTGGTGGGTTCATCCAACAACAACAATTCAGCGTTGCAGGAAAAAGCGGCCACCAGCGCGACTTTTTGCCGATTACCCTTAGAATAAGTGCGACATTTTTTCGTGGGGTCAAGCTGGAAACGCTCCAACAGGATCTTGCGTTTAGCCGTGTTAATACCGCCGTGAATCCGCCCTAACAGGTCAATAACTTCCGCCCCAGTGAGATTGGGCCACAGGGCAACGTCGGCCTGGTACATATACCAAACGGCGATGCAGTTCTACTGCATCGTGGTAGGGGTCGCCGCCGAATAGCGTCACTTCCCCAGAGCTTTTACGAAGTATCCCTAACAGTATCCGTATTGTTGTGGTTTTTCCCGCGCCATTTGGGCCGATAAACCCATATATGCTGCCTTGTTCAACCGATAAACTCAAATCCCTCAGTGCCTTTGTTGCGCCAAAATTCTTGTTGAGTGCGTTAATCTCAATAACATTCATTTTGCTTCCTCCTGTCGATAAAAACTTTTCTTAAAAAACTGGATATACCTCTCCAATTCGTTTAAATACCGTTCGTACTCGCTGTAATAATCCTCCACTGATTTTTCAGAATTAGCCTGACTCTGTGCATATCCTTCCATGGTGAAGAAGATGACGTGGATTGCCATGTTAACATCTATATCCTCACGAAATAAGGTGCGATCAATGTCATCACACAAGTCGGGGTAAACCTTGTCTGCAAGTCTGTTTTTCAATTCATTGACATCCTGTTTGACTTCTTCGCTGTCGGGGATCGATGCATTTTTAATGAAAGTAAAAATTTTTGGGTGTTTTTTCATTAAATCCATCTTAAGTAACGTGATTTGTCGCCAACGCTCCAAAACATCCCTTTGATTCAGGTTGACTAAATCATAGAATTCCGACAGCATAGCGTTGACTGCATACTCATATGTGGCTATGAATAGCTCTTTCTTTGATCCGAAGTAATGAAACAATAATCCTTTGGATACGCCTGCGGATTTTACGATAGCGTCTGTCGAGGCTTTTTCGTAACCATGTGAAAATTCGGCTATCGCTGCATTTAGGATATCTTCCCTTTTTGAATCTTCCGTATTGAAATTTGTATTTTTTCCTTTCGCCAATGTAAACCCTCCAATCTTGACCATATTAGTCAATATATTAGAAACAAGACTGACTATAAAAGTCAATATAATAATATCACCATTAACTTTTTTAGTCAACTACGTTTTGAAAATTTCTCAGCGGATGGAGCAGGTGTACTTTTTTTGTGCGTTTTCAAGGATTTCGCTAAACGGCAAGCAGGGCAACTGTGGCCACAGTTGCATATTTTTTGTAATTTGCCCTGCGGTCAAACCACAAAAAATTGCTTGTTGGGGCCAGCCCCAAACCCCTGCCACTTCGGGCCAACTTGGCCCGAAGTCGTGGCGCTTCGCTTCTTTGTTGCGTCATGTCGCTATCGCTCCATTCCTTATTTTCGTTACGTTGAGAAGTAGGATTTGAATTGCTTCAAATCCAATTCTAAAAAACAAGTGGCAATGGCTTTGATACAAAAGCCATTGCCACAGGATTTATGTACAAATGGTTCATTATGCCCTGAGTTTATAAGCCCGCATTGCGAACAGATACGCAACAACTGTGATCCCCAAGCACCATGCGAGTGCGACCCAAATGTCATTACCTACAGGCTGCCCCGCCAACAGGGAGCGTATCGCATCGACGATGGAGGTGACCGGCTGGTTTTCGGCAAAAGCGCGGACAACTGACGGCATCGAATCGGTGGGTACAAATGCCGAGCTGATAAACGGTAAGAAAATAAGCGGGTAGGAAAAGGCGCTTGCGCCGTCCACCGATTTTGCGGACAGTCCGGCAATCGCCGCGATCCAGGTCAGGGCCAGCGTAAACAGCGCGAGTATCCCGAATACGGCAAGCCATGACAATACCCCCGCCGACGAACGGAAGCCCATAATGAGAGCCACGAGAATGATGACGGCAATCGAAATCGCATTGGATATCAGCGAGGTCAGCACATGCCCCCACAGCGCAGCCGAACGCGCAATCGGCATGGAGTGGAACCGTTCGAAGATGCCCCGCTGCATATCCATAAACAAACGGTAAGCCGTATAGGATATGCCACTTGCAATCGCAATCAGCAATATGCCGGGTAGCAGGTAATTCACATAGTTGTCCGTGCCGGCTTGAATGGCGCCGCCGAACACATATACAAACAGCAGCATAAACGCGATCGGCATGATGCAGACCGTGATGATGGTATCCATGCTGCGGAAAATATGGCGCATGGAACGTCCAAGCATAACGCTCATATCGCTGAAAATGTGTTTCTTTACGGTTTCCATTTACTTTTCCTCCTTCTTACCGATGATGGCAAGGAATATTTCCTCCAACGTCGGCTGTTTTTCTATATATTCCACCTTTGCGGGCGGGAACAGCTTTTTCAGTTCCGCGAGAGTGCCGTTGGCGATAATCCTGCCCTCATGCAGAATGGCGATCCGGTCGGAAAGCTGTTCCGCCTCTTCCAAATACTGCGTGGTCAGGAACACGGTTGTACCGCCTCCGGCAAGCTCCTTGATGGTTTTCCAAACCTCAAGCCGTCCCTCCGGGTCAAGCCCGGTCGTTGGCTCGTCGAGGAATATGACGGAGGGCGTTCCCACAAGGCTCATGGCGATGTCGAGCCTGCGGCGCATACCACCCGAATAGGTGGAAACTCTGCGGTCGGCGGCCTCAATCAAGCCAAAGCGTTTCAGCAGATCATCAGCAACCTGACGCGAATTGGCAAGGTGCCGCAACTTGGCGATCATAATAAGATTTTCCCGCCCTGTCAATATCTCGTCTAAGGCGGCAAACTGCCCGGTCAGACTGATGGACTGCCGCACATAGTCAGGCTTTGATGTGATGTCGAAGCCGTTGACAGTCGCGTTCCCGCCATCCGGTTTAAGCAGCGTGGTGAGGATTCTGACAATCGTCGTCTTGCCTGCGCCGTTAGAGCCGAGCAAGGCGAAAATACTGCCTTGTTCCACCTCAAAATCCACGCCCTTTAGAACATGAAGTTTCTTGTAGGACTTTTGCAGCCCTTTTACTTGAATGGCGAAGTCTTTCATTTAGAATCCTTATCCTTTCCGAGTTTTTTCAGTATGTCACGGTTGAGCGCCTCACGCCAATCTTCCGTGTATGTTCTGGCGCTGCGTAGAAGCTCGTCGCAGAATGAGGCCACATCCTCGCCGGTAATCTCCAAAACATGCTTGCCGTCCGCTGCGCCAGCTTCGAACAGTTCTATCAGGTCATAATGGATTTTCATCATGTCATAGCCGGAACCCCCTGCGAACTTCCACATGTGGCTCTGAATTTTCTTAAATACGTATTGATAGTCTTTCGGCAGAGCCTCCACCCTTGCCATCTGTTGTTTATACTCGCGCTTGCTCTCAATCATTTTTTTGATATTGAAATAGTTATCGAAAAACTCAGACATTCGATTGTTCCTCCTTTAATTGGTTGATTTTTGACGCGATAAATTCCCATTTTCCCCAAAACTTCCGCAATTCCTCACGCCCTGCGTCATTGAGCACGAAAAACTTCCGCGGTGGCCCCATGTCGGAGGACTTCTTGGTGATTTCCACCAGCTTGCTTTTTTCAAGCCGGAGCAGGATAGTATACACCGTTCCATCCACAACATCTGTGAATCCGAGGGCGTTCAGCCGCCGCGTAATTTCGTAGCCGTAGGTTTCTTTGCGGCTTATTATTTCAAGGACGCAGCCCTCAAGCACGCCTTTGAGCATTTCCGTTAGGTTTTCCAGCATAATTCCTCCCCTCATTATTCTGCATGACTGATATGCAGTATTGCTTACTACCACTATATAGTATCACGCAATAGATGGCCTGTCAATAGCGTTTTCTCTGATAATAAATTTCATCTTGACACAAACAGAGTCACCATCACTTCGGGCCAAGTTGGCCCGAAGTCGGGGCGCTTTGCTTCTTTGTTGTGTCATGTCGCTATCGCTTCCCGGCTCCGTTTGCGCCGGGGCGGTTCCTCCACCCTGTCCAGCGGCTTTTCTTCCGGCACGGGGACGGACGGGGGAACCGGCAAGGCTATGTTGTTGGGAATACCGTCGATCATGTCGTAATTCTGTTCGGTGGAAAGCTCCATGTTTTTCAGGTAGTTGTCTTTCTCATCCATAAAAACCCTCTGTTCGGCTATGGGCATCTTCTCGGCCCTTTTCTGTTCGGCGCGGGCCTTGCTTTCCATGACTTTTTCATAGCGCCCGGTAAGTTCCTCGTCGGTGACAAACTCGTTTTTCACGAACATCCCGAAGTCGGAATACCACCAAGTCAGCCGCCTCACATCGGGAATATGCTTCGCCTGTTCCCATTTGCCGACAACCTGTGCCTGTTGTTCCAACTGTTCCGTGAGAAGCCGGAACTGATCGGGATTATCGGGTGCGGCCCGAAGCTCGTAATCGTATATCTGTGTTTCTGTCAGGGGAGCGTGATACAGGAGATATCCCCACGCCTGAAACCGCCCATTTTCCACGCTCTCGCGCTGATCGAAATTGACGATTTCAGCGGGGCCGTTCTCTGTCTTGGGAAACATGCCGATGTCCACGGTCCGCTGCGTGGAATAATATTTGTAGACTTCCGGCTCGGGACGCGCCGCTTTTTCGGCGACGCCGTAGTCCTTTTGGTATTCTGCTGCGCGAGCCTCAAAGTCCTTTGTCGCAGAATCGGCGTTTTGGGTATAGTGGCCCCAATAATAATCGCGCCTGCCGCCCTCATTTTCGGTAAACTGCCATGTGACAAAGGGCTGCGGGGCGTTCGGATTTTCGGCGAGGGCAAAGCCCCGGTCGTTCTCAAAGACGATTGACTGTCTGATCGCATAGCCATGCACTTTTTCATCTGATGGAATGTCGCTCATTTTTTGCCTCCATTTCACATAAGAAAATGTCACGCTATTGCCCGCGATTTCAGGGGGATAAGAGATTTATACCACTTCCCCCGAAACCGGGGCCGGGAAGCCGCATAAACACAGGCTTTTTCCGGCTAACTTCGTGACACTTTGTCTCCGTTGTTTTGCCTGTGCCGACGCTGGCGGCGTCGGTCTGCTTCGCGTTTTCCCTTCATACGGCAAGCATCCGAACAATACGCCTGATTTGTGACCGGGATATACGCCGTCCCACAGACGGAGCAAATCTTTTGGGGGCTGTACCGACGCTGTCCGTTAGCTTGGCCTCCAAAGCAGAATCCAACGGGAGCACCGTGTTCTGAAAATACCGGCAGTACGCGCCCGTCCAACATTTGCCGAGCATGTAGCAGGGGCATTCCAGCGGCAGACAGCCGTATTCCGGGTCGTAGTTGGCGCACATGCCTGTCGCCAGCCTGCGGATACCCGCGCGCTCGTCGCGGGTCAGTTCGCGGGAAACAGTCTCCATAGAATTTCACTTCGGGCCAAGTTGGCCCGAAGTCGCCTCCCTCCGCGCAAGAAGTAATTTCCGGTAACAGATGCCGACACAGGGCGCGCCTGTCCAATACTCGCAGTTCCGACAGGGGGAACCCCTCGGCGGCTTACGAACAGTTCCCCGGCCTTGCCGGGGAACTTCCTTCATCATCCGTTCAAACGGGCTGTCGGTGAAGTTCATGCTTCACCGCCCCCGCCGCTTTCGCTGTCGCCGTCCCCGTTTTCGCCCTCGGGCAGTTCGTCGGATTCCAAATTATCCGCGTCGTCGGAGCCGTTTTCGTCGGCGTAATCGAAATCGTCCTCGCTTTCGGCCTTTTGGTGCTTCGGGCGGTAAATCTTGAAATAGTACCCGGCACCGCCGCCGATCACCACGACCGCCAGCACAAGCACGAGCATCCCCATATTGTTGCTCTGCGGCGCGGAGGAAGATTTTGCGGAGGTTTCCGTCACGGCGTTGAGGAAATACACGTTGTCGCCGTTCCGCTGCCGGTCAATAACGAGGTAGAACACGTTTTTGTCCGGGGTCGTGATCGTGTAAAATTCCTTGCCGTCCTCGTCGGTGGCGGTGTTGACCACCGTGCCGGTTCCGGCAGGCGTAAAGACGGTGGACGCGCTGGAAGTGCCGGACGTTAAAGACGAATCCGTCGATGCGGCGGAAGAACCGGAAGCCGCCGACGAGCTTGACAATGACGTGGAGCCTGCCGGTTCATTCGTTACCGATGCTGCGTAGGCCACAGTGGTAAAAGAGCACATTAGAGCGGGGGCGGCGCCGAGCGCCGCCAGCTTATGAAATTTTTTCATTCCTTGGGTTCCTCCTTTTCAGAATCCGCTTTGTTTGCAGACTTCGGGCCAAGTTGGCCCGAAGTGAAAGGCGCTCCGTTTTGGTCACGGAGCGCCTTTAAAACAGCCGGGAGATCGTCAAGCGGAACGTCCATGCCACGCACGGCCTCCACGATTTCAATGTTTTCAAGCTCGGTTTTCTGCTTTTCCAGTTCCCGCAGCCGGGCCTGAAATTCGTTGATTTTTTCTTTGGTCTTGTCAATGTCTTTGCAGACGCGCTCGATTTTCGCGTTCATAAAATCCTCCTTTCATGATAAACGCCCGAAAGCGTAAAAATGGGATTGCCAGTAGCTTGTCGTAATGTCCGAGTATCCGATGGGGTCGCCCGCCGCGATCATCATGCCGTCCCCGACATAGATGCCCACATGGGATATGCCGGGAGTGTCGTAGGTTCCGACGAAAAACACAAGGTCGCCGGGCTTCGCACTGGAAGCAGGAATTGGGGTGCAGACGTTGTAAAGGCCCTGTGCCGAAAGTCGTCCCACGTTCCAGCCGCTATGATTGAGTACCCAACTGACATAGCCGGAGCAATCAAACGAGGTTTCCGGGCTGGAACCGCCCCATACATACGGGTAGCCGAGATACTTTTTCGCCTCCGTTATCATGGCAGCGAAGGTTTCGTCCGACATGTATTCTGCGGGTATGTCATAATCTGTGTACGATTTAAGAGTGGAAGCGTTCGGGTACTGCGATTGCGGGAACAGGTCGGGCCGGTTGCCGAGCGTTTTCATGTAGAGGGCATACCGGGAAAGCTGATCCTCCGTCGTAATGTCAACGGGAATATGGGACAAATCCTCGTTGTGCAGGGTCACGGTGCAGATGGTATAGTTGTATGGAACCTGACGGGTTACGGTTTCGGTAGTCCCGTCAGGGTTCGTCACCGTATCAATTTCTGTCCGGTAACGTACTTCCGTTTGAACCGGCTGTGTAAGCTGATACTGTTTCGCAAACAAGGTGGAAAGCGTGTCCTGTACTCCGTCCACCGTCCACACCCCGTCGTTCAGGGCGCTTAAAATGGAGATCAGCACATACGGGTCATGCTCAACTGTGTCGAGATCGTAACGGTACTCGTCATAGCCGGGATGGAGCGTCGCATAATTTTGGGCTTCGTTTTGGAGCTTGGTTTCCATTCCGGAATACGCTGCCTCTGCCGCCAGCATGTCCGAATCTGCGGACGGGTAGGTTCCCGCGCCCATGGCCCCGATCAGGCCGTTGCCGATGGAAACCATCGAGGCCATGCAGGATTGCAGGCTTACGATTAGGAGAAAAGCAATCAGCGCAATCACAAGCCCCGCCGGGTGACGTTTGATGAAAGCAGCGGCAGCGCGAGTGAGTTTGCCCGTTGCGGTCGCCGCTTTTCCCGCCGCCCGCGCGCCCTGCTTCGCGGCCTCCCGTGCCTGTTTCTGATACTGTTTTTTGATACGCTGCTTCTGAAAGTAGCGGGAAAGCGCGTTATCCTTTAGTTCTGGGTGCTCCCGCGCCATCCTGCGGTATTCAAAATCCGCTTTTGCCCGGATGTCCCGCCTTTCCCATTTGTCAACGCGCCGGGCCGGACTGGTGTGGATACGGTGCTTTACAAAGCGCATCCCGCCCCGGAGGGCTTTTTCCCCGGCAAGCTCCGTTTTGTGCGCGGCCTCCACGCCCACATTTTCCTGTTCCACCTCATGGATTTTCTGATGGGCGTAATACCACGCGCCAGCCACCGCCTTTTTCACGTTTGCTTTTGCCGAATTGGGCTTGGCGGACGGTTTCTGCGCAGCCGCTTTTTCGTGGGCGGCGTCCAACTTCGCGCCGGTCTTTTCAGCCCGGAACTTGGATTTTTCAAACCGCCGGTCATTCCGCGCCGCCTTTTTGTCGGCGGGGCCTCCGTCCTCGCCGGGCCGCGTTTTTTCCTCTTGCCGTAATCGATCGGAGAATCGGGCCTGTTCGCTGTGCGGGCGGTATTTGCTCTGGCCCGAAGTGCTGGAACTATCCCGCGCGGAGGCCGGAGCATCCAGTTTCTCGGGAATCGACGGGCCATTGGTAACAGAGAATCGCTGTTTGGGTTTTGCGGCGGACGCAATGCCCGGCATACCGGAATCGCCCCGTTCAGGCGGCGAAGCATTCGACGCGGCGGGAACCGGCGGGCCATTGGCGGCAGAAAACCGCCGTTTCGACTTCGGGCCAAGTTGGCCCGAAGTGATCGAACCCTCCCGCACAGACGGCGGCGCGTCCTGCACACCGGGATTGTCCTCGATATGAAAACGGCGGTCCGTGTCGTTCTCCGGCCCGTCGTTTTCCTCATTTCTGTTTTGCTTCATTGGCTAAGTCCTCCGGGCGGGTGGTGAGCAGGCGATAAATTTCGGTATCTTTCGGGAAGCGGTCTACAAAGGGTATGGTGGTGTTCCCGTAAAACAACAGGCCCTCGCCGGGATTGCTGTGGGTAATGTAGCTTAATTGATGGGGTGAAATATTGAGCTGCTTAGCTAAAATCTGACGGTCGCCCTGCGCCTGTGAAAGCAGAATCATGAAGTCGGTGTTTTCAAGGATATTCTCGATTTCCCGGCTTGCCATAAGGTCTTTCACGTTTTGCGTTAACACGCTCGGCACACAGCCCTTTTTCCGCAACATCTTCCAGACTGTCACAAAATAGCTGGCGGTCAACGCATCCCGGAGCAGAATATGGAACTCGTCGAAGTAGCACCATGTCGCCATGCCGTGCTGAAAATTGGCGTTGACCGCCGAAGTGACAAGCTCGTTCGTGATGTGCATGGCGATTTTACGCAGATTTTCTCCCAGGCCTTTGAGCACGATGCAGACAATCCGGCCGTTCAGGCTGATGTTGGTCGTGTGGTTGAACAGGTTGAGGGAGCCGGTGCAATAAAGCTCCAGCGCCGTCGCAATGCGTTTCGCCTCCGGTTCCGGCTGTTCGCATAACAATTGATAGAGGTCTTGCAGGACGGGCATTTCTTTTGTGTCGATGCCGAGGGCGACATTCCGGTAAACAAGACGGACGCAGCGGTCGATCACGGTTTTTTCGATAGGCTGCAAGCCGTCCCTGCCGCCGACAATCAGTTCGCAGAGGGACAACAAAAAGTCCGCTTTCAGCGAAAGCGGGCTTTCCTCGTCGGCCATGCTCATTTGAATGTCCATCGGGTTGATGTGGTGAGAGCTGTCCGGCGCTATGTCGATCACCTGACCGCCGAGTCGCCGTACCAGCGGCGCATACTCGCCCATCGGGTCTACGACAATGATTCTATCCCTTGTGGCGAGAAATACGTTGATTAGCTCCCGTTTGGCGGCAAAACTCTTGCCGCTGCCCGTGGAGCCGAGATACAGACCGTTGGCCGATTTGAGCTTTTTCCGGTCAGCCATAATGACGTTGTGGGAAAGGGCATTCTGCCCGTAATAGATGGCCGGGCCTCCCATCCGAAGCTCCCGCGTCATGAAGGGAACGAAAATCGCCGTTGATGATGTTGTCATGCCGCGCTTAATCTCAATGGAGTTGCCGCCGAGAATCAGGCTCGACATGTACCCGGCCTCTTGTTGAAAATCCAACCGTTTGAGCGCGCAGTTGTATTTCTGCACGATGCCCGCCACAGTAAAAATCTCGTTTTCCAACTGCTGGCGGGCGGGGGCCGTGTTCAGAATCAGGAAGGTCAGGAGAAACATGCGCTCATTGCGGCTTTGCAGATCGGAGAGCAGCGCCATCGCGTCCTTGCTGAAGGTGACGAGGTCGGGCGGCAGGATGTCCATGTCGTAACCGGCGCGCACGGCTTTTTTCTGTTCCTCCACCTTCATTTTGTCGATGTCGCTGATTTTTCCCTTGATCGCTTTGATGGCTTTGGTCTGGTCAACCGTCTGAATATGCAGGGTCACGGTCATTTCGGCGTCCATTTCCAGAAGCTCCGCAAGGAGCTTGTCGGAAAGCTCGGAGGCCAAAATCTGCATGTACGAAACCGCGCCCCATGTCGCACCGCCGACACGGAAAGCGCGGCTCTGTCTAAAATCAAAGGACGTGGGGGCGATGAAGTCTTTCGTCCCCATGCCCGTTTTTGGAATGTCGCTCCATGAGAAAACGAACGATTCCCGGCTGTTCGGGTGGAGCTGCCCATGCAGCACTTCCAGCCGTTCCCGCCCATTAAGGGGTCGGGACTGAACGCCGAGCTTTTTGAAATTGCTCATGAGGTCGGCCTCCACACGTTCCAGTCGGGGCCGGGCCGCGCCGATGCCGTCCGCATCAATGCCAAACGTGATATACTTGGAGCGGACAATCCCGTTGTTGCTTTTGGCAATCTGCCCGGTGAGCATTTCCACATACTCGCCTCGGATGGCATCGTACTCGTCATGCTGCGGCGGTATATTGACGCTATATCGGTTTTCAGCGCGGGAACGGTGGTTGAGAAAGGAAAGCTGGAACGGCAGGGCGCTGTCAAAATAGTTGAGAAATGAACAGTAACCATCGAAGATAGCCGCCTGATCGTCTGCCGAAGCAACCGAATAGTTGATGTCCTCATATTCGACGGTCTTGGTGTAGAAGCCCTCCCGCACCTTGCAGATTCCGTCCCGGAGCATTTCCACATACGGGATGGTCTGCTGTGCCGACTGTGGGCCGCGTCCCTTTTTCTTATTGCTTTTTACGAGCACCGGCGGGTGCCTTTTTACTTGCTTTTCTTGCTTCAAGCCTTTTTCCTCCTTCCCTGCGCCGACGAACGGCGCGTAGAAATTTTCCGTCCGGTACGGCCTCGTCCGGGGCCAGAGGAAAGACGCGCGGACGATGTTCCGCAACACCTTTTCAAAGGGAAGCCCGTCGCGCTCGTACATGGCGAGCAGGAAGCACGGGAGCATCAGGCCGATCATCAGGAACATGGCTCCCGTGTTGCCGATAGCCTTACGGGTCAGAAGATAGGTCGGGATGCCGACGACCGCTGCGATACCGAAACAGATAAGCTGGCGTTTCGTGAGATTGAACGCCATTTTGGTTTTGATTCTGGATAAGTCGGTGGGTACGTTTACATAAGCCATAGGGGGAAAAGTCTCCTTCCCACTTCGGGCCAAGTTGTCCCGAAGTTAATTATGGTTGATGGGTTTTACTGGATGTAGTAGAATAAAGATAAAAATGCTATTCTAGTGACAAACTGCTTTCGTCTTAATTGATATTTGGGAGGTGAAAATATTGCCAAGTTTACCAAAACACCATTTTGTACCGTGGTCATATCTTCGCTTTTTTGCTATTGATCCCCAAGCGCCTCGTAAAACGAGCACAATACATATGTGGGATAAAATATCTAATATCGAGTGTATTCAAAAAACGGAAAGCGTACAGTGCTACATCAGAGGTCAAAACACGATTGACGGATTACTTGACCCCGAGTTCTATGAGAAACGTTACGCTGAGGTTGATTCTGCTTTGGGTGAAGTTATAAGATTGTTACTTCAAACACTTCGCCAAGCTCCCCCGAATTCGGCTTTCAATCCAAAAAATAAAGATATGCTTGCACAGCACATTATGCTTTTATTCAAACGACAGCCAACAGTTCTTAGGGACGCTTTGACAAAAACCGAGAACGCAATTGATACCGTAAAAGAAATGATGCGCGCAGAATATAAAGGAATCTTACCAACTCCGAAGATTGAGCGCTTGCTTGCTTCCAAAAGCACAAAAGAATATACCCTTGAACTAAGTATGGAACTTGTAGGAAATGGCGCTGAAGCTCTACGAAATAAAGTTTGGATTTATTGCCGCAATGAAACAGACATTCCTTTTGTAACCAGTGACTATCCATTATGTCCACAATTTATCCCTAGTTATAATGAGAAGGGAATGGCTGACCCCGGGTGCGTATTCTTCTTTCCTGTAGCACCAGATGCGTTAATCTATATGATTGACCCTGTTCATTTTCTTCCCAATCAGAAAGAGTATTTCGATAATGCAATCGAGCCGATCCATAATCGAAGTTTTGTGCTAATGGCCAATCATCTTCAACACAGCACCTGTACCCGGCAGATTTACTCCAACCAAACACTTACTCCCAAAATCTACGCACACCCTGACAAGATAGAAAACGGTATGTGATTTCTTTCAAGGCAAGCCAATTAACTTAGCCAAAAGTTCAGCGCTCGGCGCTGTGTACCGGGACTGTCTGCCGGACCGGGGCTTTTTCAAGCCCGACTTGCCGCGCCCTCCAGTAGTCCGGGTTGTACTCTCGGATGGACTTGTTGATGTTTTCCTCGAACGCCGCCTTATCCCGGATACGGTCGGGGATGCTCCACAGCTTTTTGTCCAAAAGCTCCCGGAGCACAATGCTTTCCTGACAATCTTCCTCAAAGCAGAGATAACCACCCTGCTTGAAACCGCACTTCCGCGCGGCGGAGGAAAGCATCGCTGAAACTTCTTTGGAAACCAACGTCCCGCCGTGGCTGGCGGTGCTGACGAGAAAGACGCCGGGGCAGAGCGCGTCGCAGGTTTGAACCTTTCCCCACGGGGAATTTTCAGGGTTATTGAACATCTGAATCTCCTTTCCGGCACTTCGGGCCAAGTTGGCCCGAAGTCAATGCGCACCGAAAATACTTTTTGAAAGGCTCCCCGTCTTAAAAAGCGTGAAGCACAAGAGTACCGTGTACCCCACGGCTGACCAGATCGCGCCGATGGGGTCGCCGCTTGTGGCGATGCTCTGGATCAAAACCGCGTAGATACCGACGCAGACCAGCATTAAAAAACCTTGAAAAGCCACGGCTAGTAGGGAACGGAAATAGTTGTGGCCCATGCTGCCAAGCTCCCGGTTTACCGTTGTGGCAAACGGAATGGGGGCCAAACTCGTCATCATATAAATTTCAATCATGCGTCCGTAGACGATCACGAAAACCACGATGTTCAGTGCAACCATCGTGAATTTTACAAAGATGGACTGCATCCACAGCCCGAGCAGGGGGCCTATGTCCATGCCTTGCAACGTGGTTTTGAGATTATCCAGCATACCGGACGTGACGGTCGTGCTGCTTCCAATCAGCCCCGCCGATTTGTTGACGACACTTTGCGCCACGTCAAACACGGCCATGACGATGTTGAACGTATTGGACAGAATCAGCACGGTGACAAAGGTTTTGAACACCCACTTGAAAAACATCCATGTGTCGATGTCGTGCAGGTTATTCCGGTCGATCAGCATTTGGATCAGCTCGTAGCACATGACGAAGGTGAGCACCAGCCCGGCAATCGGGAGGACAACCGTTTCGGAAAGCTGCTTTATCATGGAGAATACCCCGGCGTTCCATGACGCCGGGGAAGTTCCCACCTGTGTTGCAATCTCTCCGACTTGGGTGTTCACGTTGTCGAAAAGCCCGCTGAGATTTCCCATAATGCCGTCGATCAGCACGCCTTTGAGCCATTTGGTAATCCAGTTGGTGAGAAAATCCATATCACACTACCCTTACTTGAACAGGCCGGACAGCATCGGAACAAGGGTCGTACCCAAGAGAATGACGCCGCCGCCCGCCATGAGCTGTTTAATGCCTTGCGATTTTGCGCCCGGATTATCTGACCCGTACCCTTCCAGAAGGTTGATAACTCCCCAAACGGCAAGGCCCGCACCCAGCGCGACAACAAGGGTTTGCAATGTACTGACCGCACTTGTGAAAAACTGCATAGACTTTACCTCCATTTTTAGTTTTGAGCGCAAAAAAGCCGCCATTTCTGGCGGCAATGCTCTGTATTGAAATTGCATGTTATCGGAGGGGAGCGAGCCATATATTTACTCCTTTCTTGTTGTTTTATGGGAATTTCTGATTTATAATAAAGACGACCATTTAGCACTACCCAAACAGATGCTTAATATAAGGCACTCGCTATCGAGTGGGAGGAGGTCTAAAAATGTTATTTCAAAACGGTTGTGAAATTCTAAGGGCTGATTTTCATCTACATACAAAAAAAGACAAGGAATTTTCTTATATGGGTGATGAAAATTCCTTCGTTTCAGACTATGTATCTGCTTTAGAATCACAAAACATTCATGTTGGCGTTATCACTAATCATAATAAATTTGATTTAGAAGAATACAAAGCAATAAGGAAAGCAGCCAAGAAAAAGGACATTTTTATACTTCCCGGAGTCGAATTGTCTATTAAAGAAGGCAGTAATGGAGTTCATACGCTTCTTGTATTCAATCCTGATGAATGGCTCAAAGATGGTGAAAACTATATTGATTCTTTCTTGACATCGGCATTCTTAGGCATTGCAAATCGAGAAAATGAAAATACACGTTGCAATTACGATATTCCTACGACAATCAACACACTAGAAAATATGGGCAAAGATTATTTCATTATCTTTGCCCACATTGAGCAGAATAGTGGGTTACTTCATGAATGCCAAGGTGGATTGATTTCTTCACTATCTAAACAGCATGATTTTTGTAACCGTGTGCTTGGGCTTCAAAAATTGCGGACGATTGATAATAAAGCAAAATTGGAACAATGGATGGGGTATAGCATTGCTTTTGTTGAGGGTTCTGATCCCAAAGTAATAGATGATATAGGTAAGGGACTGAACTCGTCATATATTAAGATCGGGGATTTTTCATACTATGCGGTAAAATACGCCTTGCAAGATTTTCAAAATCGTGTCTATGCGTCGACAGAACCTTGTAAACATGGATATATTAAATCTGCAAGTTTTACAGGCGGAAAATTAGATGGATTAACAGTAAATCTTTCAGATGGACTCAATACTTTTATTGGAATCCGCGGTAGCGGGAAGTCTTCCGTACTTGAAGTCCTTCGATATGCTTTGGATTTGCCCGCTTTAATTGATAAAGATTATAAAGCCAACCTAGTTAAAAGTGTTCTCGGCTCAGGCGGACAAATATCGGTGAAAATTATAGATAAGTTTGGAAAAGAATATGAAATTCGCAGGATTCTAAATGAGACACCATCTGTTTTGAATTCAGACGAAAAAGACTTATCCATTTCTGTTCACTCTATTGTAAACAATCCTCTTTATTTTGGCCAAAAAGATTTATCCTTCACTAAAGGCGGATATGAACTTGAACTACTAAAAAAATTGGTCGGCAATAAAATAGACACTGAACAAGCGAATGTACATGTCTACCAAGCAGCATTGTGCGAATCTTTTCGTCAGTTGATAAATGTTGAAGCAATACCAGCTCAAATTGTTGAGTTGAAAGGAAAAAATGAAGACATTAATCATAAATTACAAATTTTCAAAGAAAAAGGAGTAGCAGACAAACTTAAAAAGCAAACTTCATGTAATGCTGATCTAACTAAGATTCAATCAACTGTGAAAACATTACAAGAAGCAATAGCTATTTTGAAAAATTTTAACTCTGAGACTATAAGAGCTGACATAGATTTGTCTAAATATACTTCAGAATATAACGCTGATATCTTTGGAGAAGCCAATGAAATTACAATTTCAATTATAAGCATCTTGCATGCTATTTCTCAGGATATTGAAAATTTGCAGGGGAAAAATGACGATTTAGATAAGGTATCTAAAAAGCTGTCAGACAGAGTAAGTTCTCTTAAAGAAGAGTTTGCCGAAATCAAGCGGGAGATTCAAGACGATACTATTGATCCCGATAGCTTCGTTAGATATACAAGTGAATTCGAAGAAAATAAGCTAAAGATAGGTCAGTTACAGAAATTGTAAAGAAAAACACCCGTGAGTATAATGAAGCATTACAATTAATCTATTACGCTTATTTAGCCGAAATAAAGAAGATCAACGAAAGTCAGGGCGAGCTTCATATTGAAATTGAGTTCAAAGGAGATAAGGCGCAATTTAAAACAGATATGAAAGAAAAATTCAAGGGCACGGGAATTTCAGATGCAAAATATCAGTCTTTGTGTGATGAGTTTCCTGATTTTGTAGCAATTGTAGAAGACCTTTTTATTAGTAGCGGAAGTAAATTACACACATTTTTATCTGATGGTGAGTTTGCAAAATTGTCGGATAAGATTAAAGAGAATTACGATGAACTAGTAGGAATCGATTGTCCTAATTTGGTAAGAATTTTATATCACGGAAAGCTTCTCGAAAAGCATTCGATCGGTCAACGTGCATCCGCATTATTACTTTTTATTCTTACTCAACAGGATAATGATGTGATAATAATTGACCAGCCCGAAGATGATTTAGATAATCAAGTGATATACAAAGAAGTTATTCATACAATCAAAGAAAAAAAGCCGTTCATTCAGTTCATTTTTGCTACTCACAATGCCAATATCCCTGTTTTAGGCGATGCTGAGAAAATAATCATGACATCTTATCAAGACGATAAGATTGCGATAGATGAAGGCAATATTGATTGCCCAAGCACCCATAAAGAAGTTGTAGATATTATGGAAGGTGGCAAGGAAGCATTCGAAAAGAGAAGACTTATTTATACCGCTTGGAAATAATTGTGGTTATGAGTCTATCCCCCGCTACTTTGCGGGGGATTATTTGTTCCATCGGGCCAAGTTGGCCCGAAGTTATGCAAACACATCTGGGTCGTCCACATCATCGTAGTTGAGAATGTCCTCGTCCTCTCCTGCGGTGGCTTCCTCTCCGGGCGCGTCTACCTCGTAAACGGTATATAGTTCATCCGGCTTCACTTTCATGCGCCGGTTAATCAGGGAAGAAATATCGAAGCTGTTGCGCTTGTCGGCCTCGGCGGTATACTTGTAGTTCGGGTGCTTTTTCAGGTCGTACTTGGGGGACAGGAACGGACGGAGGCCACGAAGCTGCAAAATGCACTTGGAGCCATCCATTGTGGTCAGCTCGTCTATCGTCATAAGCTCCTTGCCGAGCCGTTGAAGATTTTGGCCGTGGCTTTCCTGCATCCCCCGCGTGACGCTCTCGGTATACATGGAGATCGTTTCTTTCCCCAAAGCCTCCGAAAGCTCCTTGACGGTGGTGTGCTCTCGGCCCCCTAAGAAGATGACCGAATCCATATTGCCTAAAATTGTCTCGGCATTGTCTTTGTAAAGGGCCTTTAATTGGGCCTGCGCCTGTAAAAACAGGCACAGTGAAATTTCACGGGATCGAATGACGGCCACCAGCTTTTCAAGCTGCGGCACCTGCCCCGTGTTCGCTGCCTCGTCCCAAAGCACCCGCACATGATGGGGCAAGCGCCCGCCGTACTTGTTGTCGGCCCGTTCACACAGAAGGTTGAACATCTGCGAGAAAGCCAGCGCCACAATGAAATTGTAGGTCGTATCAGTATCGCTGATGATGAAGAACGTCGCCGTTTTCCGGTCGCCCATGCGGTCAAGCTCCAACTCGTCGTAGCTCATGATCTCCCGAAGCTGCGGAATGTCAAAGGGGGCCAACCTCGCACCGCAGGAAATCAGGATACTTTTAGCGGTCTTGCCAGAAACGAATTGTCAAGGACTTTTTCATCAAAAATAAAATCCCTGCAACGGTAAATTTCCGTTACAGAGCCTTTATATTTTTATATTCATATTCGTTGGCGTTGCCAAACTTTTAGACAAAAATTCAGGAGTTTAGTTTATTACCATATATACATTTATTAAGACTTATTCCATGCTATAATATTTTGGCAAAACTCATCAAATTCGACGTCACCAAATTCTTGACCACTTAACACTTTTTTACAAATAGCACGCAGTTCTTCATAATCATTTGGAGAAATCTTATGTTTAAATGATGCAAGTACACTCAGAATTTCAGACTTCAAGTTATCACTGGAAGAATCTCGGTATTGAGCATCACATTCATCAGTTAAAAATTCCAGCGTCTTAGAATACGCCCATAATAATTCTCCTACCTTATCAATTCCTTCATAGCCAGTTGTAATTGGAGTAAATGTTTCATACTCGTCTTCAAAGCATTCAAGCATTTGAGTAGTTATGTCTATCGGAAAAGGTGGAATCATTTTTTCGGCCAGGAGTTCATCATTAGTATCGATTGCCTGTTTTAAATCTGTAAAAAAGTTTTTTGACATTATTAAGCCAGTGGGTAAAATATCACCTCGGCTACTCCTACATAATACCACTAAATAGTCAAATGCTGTTTCGGTAAACGGTATGCAGTCATATAAAAACCTCATCAACGCTTCGCTTACTCTCACATCAAGGTCTTGAACAATTATTGGGTAATAACTCAGTGCTTTATTGCGGTAATATTTTTGGGGGAATATGATAAAATTCTCTTCAGCCAGTGTGCTAAGCGCACTTTGCGCCTCTTTTATGGCTTCCGTATAGTTTGCATTATACCATGCTTGAATTTGATATTTACTAAAATATTTGTTTGGTTGATGTCCCTGAAAATATAAGCACGCCATTAAAAGATATTCCAGCCGTTGCTCTTCTAATACGCATATTTCTGAATGCTGTCTCTGAAGAAGTCTTTGCTCATCGGAAACATTAGCAAAAAATACCTGCATTTTGCCTAATGCGCTCTGCGCAGTTCTTAAGTTAACTATTGCCAGTCTGGCCTTATCGCCATCTCTAACGAGAAAGCCCGCGAACTGTTCAGAAAAGTTTTGTATACTTTGAAAATAGTTGCCTTTTATCTTGCTGAAACCTTCCGGCATTTTTGCCTTTTCCTCAAAGGGTCTATCTTCATTGGGATATTTAAATTCACTAATTAGGCTTTTAACAATCTTCGTTCTGAGATTGTCTACATCCGCAGCAATATCGCCAAGATGCCTACCTTCGAGTACTTTACATATACAAGATGAACACTTCTCGAGAAGTGTGACTATATTCCTCCGAACAGAAAACCAATGTTCCAACCACTCGGCAATAGTATCGCACTCAAAATTACTCATTATGGTTTTGCTCCATAGGGAAGTAAACTCCTGATGAAACATAATCACAATATTTCTAATAGGCATAGTTTTATGAGCATCATCAGGTGATTTATATCTAGAAAGGAACTCCAATGTCGGTTTTATTGCATCGGCACAGTATTGCTCAAATATTGGAAGTGTTTTACAAATGGCTTTCAGTCTGGAAACACTTTCTTCGTTTCCTTTTCTGATATCACTTAACAATAGAATATACTCAACATGAATCGATTTCTTGTCCTCACTGACATAAATATTCAGAGATTTAGTGGCTACTTTTAAATATGTCAGAATAACCGAAAAGTTTTCTTCAACAAAATGCGCGTATACATCTTTATTTCCGCAGAAACACGTATACATAATCGAGGACATGGTATCCATTGAATGTTTTTCGCTTTCATTCCAAATCCTCTGGAGGGATATGTTCTTTGAGAGATTAAAGCCTAAGTCAATATTGTAAAGCCAATATGCAATAGTGGAATATGAGGCAACATCGCTGGTAACCTCAAAAAGGTCAATACCGTTTAGTTTGTTATACAACGCTTTGCAAAAATAATAAATATCCGTTTCAGCTAAAGTTAGTTTTGGGATAGCATCTCTAAGATTACACAAGTAGTCTATATTTGAGTTATCTGGAATAATATTTTTCATCTTATCCAAAGTATCTAGCGTTAGGTCGAATTCTTCAAATCTTGTGAATGGGTTTAATTCGGTGGCTACAAGAAAAAGTCCTCCATGCGCGTTTGCATCGTCAAAAGCCTCTCTGTTTTGATGAAAGTACTGCATTACGCTTCCAGAAAATAGCCCCTGCAAAGCTAATACATAATGCGACAAATCAGTGCTGTTCCACAGTGCGTCTGTTATATCAGAATAAAAGCTTTCCTTACTTGAAATTATATTAGGCAGTTTGGAAAACAGCTTTGGTAAATACAGTAAATCTGTTATCTGAGCCACTTGAATTGCCGTGTCGTTTATTTCCGAAAATTCATGCAGCTTATCAATGATATGTTGGGAACGAACCGGATGCAGTCCCTCAACATATTTTTCTGTTGAATTTACACGGATGAGAAATTCATTTTCAATGCTTTTCAAAACTTCACTATAATCACTAGAAGAAGTTTCTGATAAACTAGAGATTAGTTTTTTTGCCGAAAGTTTTATGCCGCAAACGTCAGCAAAACACACCTTACGAAGAATTTCGCATTTGATTTTTCCTGTGTCTGACTTACCTATTTCCGTAATTTGATATGAGATTCTCTCAGATAACATCTCACCGTGCGTAAGTAGGTATATGTATTCAATTAGCAGCTTCTTTTCAGCTACTATTGCCCAGGCTTTACGCCAGTCCGATATAGACGAATGAAGTTTATTAGCTTTTTTCAGCACCTCAAAAATTTCTTGTGCTTCTATTTCTTTTAGAGCCAGTTTGATTGTTTGTACCGCTCTCACATTACTCAGATCACCGCCATATCTATACCAATCGTCTTCTCTCGTTGTAAGAAGGAGCTTGTAGTGATAAGACACCTCTTCCTGTAAAAGCTGAGCTAGTCTATTCCATTCACTTAATTGTGAATCCAAATTGTCAATAAGAATAAGCGGCTTTTCGCCCAGCCTTACTCTTGATTTGAAGTATTGTACAATGTTGCCCAGTTCTTTGGAATCGTTGCACCATAAAAGTTGATAAATAGTGTATTCGTTCTGTAAATCATAGGAAACTTGAAGCGCTAATGTTGTTTTGCCTTGTCCGCTTGGAGCTTTAATGACGGTGACTCTATTATCTTGGATTGCATCTTTGATTTCTCGTTCCAATTGCAAACGCCTTACAGGCAATTGCAGAGCGATATCTTGAGGGGTAGCTTTTTTCCCTTCAAAATAGCTTAAATCCGAATCAACTTGCGTTGTATGGAAATCGAGTCTTTTTATCCAACTGTGTGCCGGGTTCTGAGGTCCTTTACTAATATCATCTTTGACGGATTGAATTAGACTATCAAGCTCACGTCTGTCTATGCCAGCTCTTTGTTCCATTTTTTCAAGACACCGTATTTTGATGCTGTTAGCAAAAACTGAAATATTATCTGTTGTAATGTCATAAGCCTTTATTAATTCGATTTCAATTTCATTAGCCAGACTATTTTTCTCTATTTTTTCAAAAGAAAGCTTGGCAACAAAATCTTGGAGTATGAAGTCCTTCCAATTCCAACTAGAGTTTTCTGCTTTTATTTGCTCGATAACCCCAGCCCAATATAAAGTTGCCTTATCATCTAAATCATTAGCAAACAACTTGCTCAAATTTCCTTTGGCTACAGAAAAATCATAAACCAATTTGAAATTACGAGTATTATCCAGCAGGTAAGCCTCAAGAAAATTCTTCAGAACGTCCTTCAAGAAACTCGCATCCTGTTTTTCAGTAGAATACTTCAACTGTATATGAGTAATGTCCTGGGCTGCATCTTTATATACTATTTGGTCGATATCTTCAATTCCCTCCAGATTGTAAATAGTACCAACTTCTAACTCTGAGAGGATCAGGTAGCAAGAATATAGAAACTGATATGTAAATCCTCTTAGCGCAATTTTCCCACCATTACGAGAGCTTTCCAATTCTTGAATTGTTGCCTTTGGGAGTACAGATTTTTTGTTGTTTTTTGGGGGGGATTTTTTCTTTTTACGCATCCTAACCACCTACTTTCATTATTACTATAATCTGTCGTTAGACAAGTTTCACACTGAATGATTCTCAGTTTGGCCACGGATAGTTATACAAATAGAAAATAAAACCGCCATTTAATCAAAGTTCGGCTAATTATTCCATTTATCGCTATAATAATAGCACGATGGATTTACAATGTCACGTTATGCGTTTTAACGAATTGTTAGGGATTTTTTTAAACTCAATATCACATTTGGCTGACCTCGTTACGGAGCATCCGCTTGATTTTGTCGCTCAGGGTTTCGCTACTGGTGGCGCTGAAATGAATCGTCACCTGATACGTGGTCTTGCCGATTTTTTTTTACAAGCGCAGGGCGCGCATCCCCCTGCGCGGGTAGAGGCTCTTTTCTATCGGCGGCGGTAATAGTGGCGGCGTTTTTATTGTTCATGGACAACTCCCTTCTCAAAAGAAAATGCCCTCCATCTGTAGAATGAAAGGCTCATATGATGTTATGGTCTTTTCTTCTTGCGCGTTTGGATTCATAGCGCGGGCATTTCACAACCACGGCCCGGAAGCTCTGCTTACAGCCGTGGATGCATTTCCGGCAGAGAGCGTTGTATGTGATGCGGTTGCGGTGATCAAGGAAAAACACCCATTCCAGTTTTCGTTTCTTGCTCATTCTCGGCATGGAAACGCCTCTTTCCCGACTGTCACGCTGATATGAACCGATAGGCAGATATTCTGTATCTTCTCGGTGTCAATTCCGGGGAATTCTGCTCTTGTAAGGCCCCGTGCGGGAGGCAGGCGTATCGGAGCTTGGATAGGATAGATGGATAGGAATTGTTGCGCTTCGGTATCATTTCGGGGTTGTTTTTCAATACTCATGTTCAGGCTCCTTAATAAAAATATTTTCGTGCATTGTGTTGTGTTTTTCGTGCAATCAGCATATAATATTAATACCAGCAAGGAAGGAGATGATTGTATGGCTGGCTCTACTACCAACATCAGCATCCGCATGGATGCCGACTTGAAAGCGCAGGCTGACACGCTGTTTAACGAATTGGGGATGAACCTCTCCACGGCGTTCAATATTTTTGTCCGTCAATCGCTTCGGGAAGGCCGGATTCCCTTTGATGTTTCGCTCAATCAGCCCAATGCCGAAACCATTACGGCTATGCAGGAAGCGGAGAGGATTGCGAAAGACCCGAATGTAAAGGGCTATACGGATATGCCTCGGCTTTTCGCGGACCTTGACACATGAAGTACACGGTAAAATACACCACGGTATTCAAAAAAGACTACAAACTGGCAAAGAGGCGCGGCCAAAAAATCGAGCTTTTGCAGGAAGTTGTTACGCTCCTTGCTGCGGGTGAAATACTCCCCGAAAAGAACAAAGACCATGCCCTCACCGGAAATTGGATCGGCCATCGGGAATGTCATATTCTGCCGGACTGGCTGCTGGTCTACCGGATTGAAGATGATGTGCTGGTTTTGACTCTCACCCGCACCGGCACACACAGCGATCTGTTTGACAAATAAAGCGACGCCGTATCAGGGAACCTGTACGGCGTTTTGCTTTGCTTGTCAGCGGTCATGTTCCTGATTCCGATGTGTTTCTGCTTTAGCGAGCTGATCGGCGGTCTTTCGGATTTTCTCCACAGCCCTGATGTCCTCACGCATGGCTTTCATATGCTGGTATTGCTCGTCTTTATGGGTGGTAAGGCGTTCAACCTCGGCCCGCCATTTTTTAGGATCAATGGCTTCGCCGGAGGCTTTCAGTTCATCAAAATATTTGGCGGCTGCATCGAACAAAATTAGTTCAGCGCGGTGCTTCTCTGTGAAGGTGTCCCGCATACCCGGCTTAATACCGGAAAGACGTTTGTGGACGGCTTTGTTTTCGGAATATTGCTTCCACAAGGAAAGGCGTTCATTGAGCGCGGCAAGCTGGCGCTCGGCACTCACGATTTCACCGCGCAGAGCGTAATAATCACCGTTCATAGCGGAGATTTTATCATACAGCTCCCGCATGGAAGTGATGCCGTTGGATTGCAAAAAGTTGAACAGGGCGGTGCTCTCCTTGAGCGCCTTTACCTTGCCATAGCGCGATTCGGGCTGGGGCATGGAGGCTTTTGCCTGTTGAAGCTGCTCCCATATACTGCGCCTTTCTTCCGGCTTCGCAGCCTGTTCCTTTGACCAGTTGTAAAGCCGGGTAATCTGGACCTTGATTTCTTTGAGTAGCTTGTTCTGCGCGGCAATTTCACGATTGACGCCGCCTTTCTCGGTGGGGATGCCCCGGCGCTCCATCTGTGTAGCAGCAACGCCCATGTGAACAGTGGGTATCTGCTCCACGCTCTGCCGCTTATAGCTGCGGTGGTCGATGCGCTCCAACAGGCCCTTTTGCTCCAAAGCACGGTTGCACAGATCAGCCCACGCGGAGCGCCATTGTTCGGCTTTTCTTTTGTCGTTCCAATCGGTGGTATTGACGCGGCGGCTCTTATACTTACCGCTTGGAAGCCGGATACGCTGGCCGTGTTCGTCAAGCTCATATTCCTTCCGGCACTTCGCGCCCCATGTTCCATCCTGCTCCAGCGGGCGCAAGGCCAAATTACCATCGCGGAAAAAGGGGAAATGATAATCGTCTAAAATACTTACTTAATTAAGTATTGACCATGAACCTGCCGCATGTTATGATATAAAAAATAGATTAGTCAACCTACTAAAACAGAAAAGGAGTACTTACCATGTTAACAACATTCAAAGCCTCTGCAAAAAAACTCCCCGAAGGATTACAGGTCAACTGCGGCGCAAGAAAGTTCAATTTCTTATTGGATGAGCCAGAGGAATTGGGCGGAACTGACGCTGGTATGAACCCTGTAGAAGCAGTTCTCTGTGCGTTTGGTGCGTGTCAGTCGATTGTGGCGGCTGCGTTTGCTCAGGCACAGGATTTCCATTTTGATGAGGTTCACGTTGAATTGGAAGGAGATTTGGATCCAGACGGGTTTATGGGACTTGCCGACGTAAGAAACGGTTTTCAAGAAATCCGTTACACAGTTCATTTTAAAACACAGGAAAGTCAGGAAAAGGCGGAAGCCTTTGCAGCGTATATGGCAGCTCATTGCCCGGTTGGAGATTGTCTTGAAAACGGCGTGAAGTTGGTTAATGCCGGCGTTGTAAGAGAATAGATCAGTTAAAATGGGGCAAAGCTTAAGCTTTGCCCTCATATTTTGGAGGGAAACAAAGTGAACGTTGTTTTTACAGCAGTTACCGGTGCGAAACCGGGCAAAATTGGGAAAATGAGTGTATCCTGCGGTGATTGTGTGCAGGAAGGCGATGTGCTTGTGCAGGTGGAAGTGGGAAAGGGAAACAAAACCATTCGTGCGCCGCAAAGCGGGAGGATTACCAACGTCTTTTTTAAAGAGGGGGATGAGGTTGCTTCAGGCCAGACACTGTTTGAGTTGGAGAATGAAGATGCTGTTTCCGTCTGCAAATTGAGTGAGGACGAAAAGCAGGAGGAAAAACTGGACACGGAATTACTGGTAATCGGCGGCGGGCCTGGTGGTTATGTGGCCGCAATTTATGCGGCACAAAAGGGAATTGCGGTAACGCTGGTGGAAAAGAGTGCTCTCGGGGGCACCTGTTTAAACGTTGGCTGCATTCCCACAAAGGCTTTGATTCAGGCGTCCGAAACATTTCGCCATGTCCGGGAGGCATACCGGTTTGGAGTACACGTTGAAGGAACGGTCTCGGTAAACATGAAGGAAGTCATCCAACGAAAAGAAGATGTTAAAAACCGTTTGATAGACGGAATTGCTTGCCTAATGGAAAAGCATAGAATTCGTGTGATTTCGGGCACAGCATCCTTCGTATCAGCTACTGAGGTATGTGTAAACGGAAAGAGAAGATATCACATTACGGCAAAGGATATCATTGTAGCGACCGGTTCGCGCTGTAGCAGCCTGCCCGTACCCGGTATAGATTTACCGATGGTTATGAACAGCACGCAGGCACTTTCTTCCGACGATCTTCCTCAAACGATTACAATTATTGGCGGCGGTGTTATCGGTATGGAATTTGCCTTTCTTTATCGTAATCTTGGCGTACAAGTTCATGTCGTGGAATTCCTTGATCGCCTCTTGGCGATGCTTGACGAAGAAGTTTCACAAGCTATTCGTGAATTTGCCGAAGAAGCGGGTATTCATGTGCACACTGGGAGCAAGGTGCGGGAAATTCGTTGCTCTGAGGATGGACAGGCGGTCATTAGCTGTGAAGGGAAAGACGGTACGATGATTTTGGTAAGCGATCGAGTGCTTGCCGCAGTCGGAAGAGAACCAAATTTAGAGAGCCTCAACACCGAAAATGCAGGCATCCGGCTTCGTGAACACGGCCGGGGTATTGCCGTAGATGAACACATGCGCAGTAATATCGAAAATATTTATGCCATCGGTGACGTTACAAATATCCTGCAGTTGGCGCATGTGGCATCCCACCAGGGAATTGTCGCTGTTGAAAATGTTTTAGGCAATCCGGTTTCTATGGATTATGCGGCGGTTCCCAATGTGATTTTCACGACTCCCGAAATCGCAAGCGTGGGTCAGACAGCCGGAGAATGCCGGAAAAAAGGCATCGAAATTGACACCAGCAACATAAACTATTCCGGCAACGGAAAGGCAATGATTATGAACGAAACCAGTGGGTTTGTCAAACTTGTCCGAGAAAAAACAACCGGCAAGATACTGGGAGGCTCCATCATCGGAGCGGACGCATCCGCTTTACTGCCCACACTGACAGCTGCCGTTGCCAAAGGATTAACCGATCAGGAACTGTCGCATATGATTTTTGCCCATCCGACCACTTCGGAAATCATACATGAGGCGGCTATGGACTTTGGTTCGGGCGCAATTCATCAGATATGAGCAGAATCATTCTGTCTGCGGAAACAAACCCATATTTTAACGTGGCCGCAGAGTACATGCTCTGCTTGGAGCAGAAACCGCAAACACGCCTTTTTTTGTGGCAGAACAGTCCGGCAGTGGTGCTTGGACGAAATCAAAGCTTCAGTGCAGAGTGTGACATGGATTTCATGAAAGCGGAAGGAATCTTTCCTGTACGTCGATTTTCAGGCGGAGGAGCAGTTTTCCATGATCTTGGAAATTTGAATTTCACTTTCTTGGACCGGGAGGAAAATGCTGCTCCGGATCGGTATTTGGACATACTCCGCAGCGCGTTGTGCCGTGTCGGTATTCCGTGTGAATTCAGCAGCCGGAACGACTTGCTTTACATGGGCAAGAAATTCTCCGGACATGCGTATTTTGCGGATCGAGGAAGTTATTTTTACCATGGAACGATCATGGTTGATGTAAATATGAGTATGCTTTCCCGCGCATTGCGCCCTTCATTTCTTAAACTGCAGTCCAAAGGCATCAAGTCGGTTAGAAGCCGGGTGGTAAATCTGAGGGAGATCACTCCTTCCATCACTGTTGAACAGATCAGGAAAGCCTTGATTGCAACATTCGCACAAGAGGAAGGAATCTCCCCGGCTGCCATCACGCTGGAGCAAAAGACTACCACCCCGGTTGTTCAGAATATGATCAGCGGAAAGGAATGGATTTTTGGCGAAACACCCAACTTTGCTGTAACATTTTCAAGACAGCTTTGTTTTGGTATTGTAACAATTTCCGCCAACATTGCCAATGGCCGTATTACATGCGCAAAAATCCACTCCGATGGATTGCTTCCGCTGGACTGGAGCGCGTGTGAAAACAAATTAATCGGAATGCTTTTTCAGGAAAGTATAATTGCCCAACAAATTGAAATATGTTATAATCAAATCAAACATTCATTAACAGACGCACATTTTATGCCGGGAGTTTAAAAACCGAATGAACGGTCATTTGTTGCGCATGAATGAAATTCATTCGCAGGAGAACAATCATGTTTAATCTGGATGACTGCATTGCGCTGATTACCTGTCGAAGCTCCAAGGTGTTTGTGACGTCATTGGAGCACAGGCTTCGCCGTCATAACATTACCAGAATTCAATCCTTTGCCCTCTACTACATTCACCAGAATTCCTGTATTACACAACGAGAACTTGCTGATTTTCTGGCCGTGCGTGAACCGGCCGTTGCACGACTGGTTCGAGAACTTGAACAGCAGGGGTTGTTGGTTCGAAAGGGAAGCAGTACGGATAAAAGGGTCCATCAGTTGCTATTGACAAGCCTAGGAGAAAACCTGTATGAGGAAGTCATGGAGGTCATTGAAGAGTTTAAAGCAGATACGGTTCATGGTATCTGCGAGGAAGATTTACAAACATTGAAAAGCTGCTTAGCACTCATGGTGGAAAATGCAAAGAATAATGACCGGAACTACAAGGATTATACATCTAAATAAGTTTAAAAATTAGAATTCTCGATTTTGAATTTTTATCAAGTCTTCTTCCTTGATGATGTAGTAATGGGCATTCGTGCAGATTGAAAAAAGTTCGGATTTGTGTTTTCATTGAAGTAAAAACAGCCATTACAGAACATTCATGTACCGTAACGGCTGTTTTCGTATTATAATGGTAGATTTTCTGGTTTACTTTTCCTCTTTATTTGTGCTATCCTTAGAAAGGTTATAAGAATACGGAGGATGAAACGATGGACAAGTTCATTTTGGAGCGGGATGGGCAGCTTGACTTTTACAATCGGGTATTGCCGCGTGTCAATCCCGCACTTAATATAGAGGACATATTAGCCGACAACAGCGACGGAGTTTTAAACGGCAACTTGCTTGAATTCAAGCTAAATGTAACCGACTTAAACGCGGTCTTGTTTCAATGCGTCAAATATCTTTCAGCTATGCGTATCAAGGGCAAGCCGATACCCGCTAATATTCTGATCATCGACTTGAACGCGGCCATGCTATGGATCTATCATAGCGCGGACTATTTGTCAGCGGTTGAAAAGCCGTATAGTGGCGGCGCGTCAAAGGACAACAGCGGCTTTATTGGATCGGCGGCTGTGGAATTACTTCATTATGAAGCGAGCTCTACAGACACAACACGCCTAGTTGCTCTGCTCAAAGAAAACAACTTTACCAAAACCCACATTGACGAAAACTGTATTGTGGGTTGGGCTGAACACTTTTACCGCCGCATGCCGACGGCGCGTAAAGAGGATTTTTTAGGTGACGATACGGGCAAGCATAAGAAAATAGGAGAAATAAGAAAGCCGGTTGTTTTCGCCGATTACCTTATTCCCTACACGGGCAAGACAAACGTAAAGTTTAATTATCTTATGGATAAGTTAAACGATTTTTTATTAAAGAAAAACCTCGGCGCGTTCTATACACCGCCCGAATATGTGAAAAAATCTCTTGAATTGGTCCGGCAGGCGATTGCACGCGTTCCAGCCGGGAATGATTACATTATTCTTGACCGCTGCGCAGGAACAGGTAACCTTGAAAGTGCCATGACGGATGACGAATTAACACATACAATCGTGTCTACGATAGAATACTATGAATACAAGGTTTTACAGGAATTATTAGGTTCACGGGTTAAAGAGATAATCCCGCCCATTGAAACCGCCGACACGTTTAACGCGGGTCTGGTTACAGGTGCGGACGCATTGAGCAAAGGATACATTGATAATCCGATCATCCGTAAATACATAGACGATCCGAATAGAACGGTTATCTTATTTGAGAATCCGCCCTACGCCGAAACGACGTCGGCGGAACATCAACGACGCGGCGCGGGAGCTAAATCTTCGGCAACGTGGAAAAGAAGCTATGTAGTTAAGGAAATGAAAGCAGATATGAAAGGCAGAGTCAAGGGTTCGCCCTATAACGATATGGGAAATGCCTTTATATGGAGCGGGTTCCAGTATTATCTGCGTCAACCAACGGATAGTTATATCGTGTTTTCGCCTGTGAAGTATTGGAAAGCGCAGCATCTCATTAACAAGCGTTTTTTGGGTGGCTGCGCCTTTAATCGCCGCCACTTCCACACGAATATAGACGCTTGTATTATGTGCGCCCTATGGGCGAATGAGGATGTGGAAACCGTAACTGATTTGACGTTAACGGGCTATGACATTGTGGACGGAAAACTAACCGAATACCCGGAAAAACTGCCAGTTAAGCGCATATATGAGAATTACAGCGCGGTTTATTACGATAAGCGCAATTTTTCGGACACGGACAATTCGGACGGCATCCTTACCGAAGGTGACGGATTAGAAGCGCGGAATGGGCAGAAATGTCGAGTTACGCCTATTTATAATGATAACATCCTTTGCTATATGGTTGCTGATAGTTCGGGTTTTGATAATCCCGATTTGCATAGCAGTATTTTAGTAGGAGCGCGTTATAATGGTAATGGCTTTTTTGTCCGCAAGGATAATTACCTGGAAAAGCTGCCGATGTTCTGTGCAAGCCGCTATATTACATATAATCGCGGTTGGACAGAACGCGCCAGAATCATGAAAAGCGCGGACGGCTCAGCGGCGTTTTCCAGTGACGCGGCAAGCGGCAAACTAAAGTCGTTTTTGCTGAAATGCCTTTTGTTCACCTGTCTTGAAATGCAAAACCATATGAGAACATTCACGGGCAGTGATGGACGGTTTTATCGTAATGAATTGTGTCTCGACACGGCAAACGGCGAAACATTAGCGGCGCGGGATATAAAGGACTTGACGCCGGACGCCGCAGAAAGGGCTTTAATGACACAATGGAATACTGTTTTGAAATACGCGAAACTTGCCAAACCGAACGAACGCGGAAACGGATATAATCCCGCTTTGACGTATGGGGTATATCAAATTTACGCTGAATTGGACACCTCATACAAGGATGAGGCGGTGGATAAAACCGTCTACGACAATGTGGAGCTACACACAGCTTTAAACGCCCTGAAAGAGCTTGTAAAAGCTTATTACAACGCTGAAATCGTGCCGACGCTGTTTAAGTATGAATTTTTGAAATAATGCGCTTCAAAGATTGCAACTGCCGGAAAAGTGATATTTCGTTTACAGCATCTAACATAGTGATCCCCTTCTGTGTGGACTATATCCTGCAAAATGGACAGTGAAAATCAAAACCACGCGTTGAACGCGTGGTTTTGATTATGCCTTGGAATTCTTGCTGCCCGTAACTTTGTATGTCTTACATGACCTCCTTTTGTTTTTTAATGCGGTTGACAGACCTGCATCTATTTTAACAAAAGGAGTTTTTCTTGTACCTAAAGATTTTCAATCCCACCAGCAAAGCTGGCGGTTCTTTGCGCTGAAATATTCTATACGATGGATAAATCATAAAATAAAAATAAAAATATATAGGATTCAGCGATAGCTTTGCATTGGACTTCCACAATAAAAGCTATGCAATGGTAAAATAAGTCTGGCGCATGAAAGGAGATCCTATATTATGTTGCAAAAAGAAGCGAAACGAGCAATTACCCCCAAAACGGTAAAGCATTTCACTGTTTACCTTCAGGAACAGGAAAAAAGTGCTTCGACAATTGAGCTCTATCAGCGCAGCCTTGCCGCATTATGCAAATTTCTCGGTGATGAGCCGGTCACAAAAGGCGCCTTAATTAAATGGAAAGAAAGCCTGATCGTGCGATACGCGGCAGCCAGCGTCAACGCCATGATAGCAGGCGTCAATGCTTATTTGAATTTTATCGGTTGGTCCGACTGCAAAATAAAGCCGCTGAAAATACAGAGAAGCCTGTTTTGTCGGGAGGAAAAAGAACTGACCCGCGCAGAATACCTTCGTTTGGTACACACAGCTCAAAGGGAAGGAAACGAATGTCTTTGCATGGTGCTCCAAACCATCTGCGCCACCGGCATACGGGTTTCCGAGCTGCAATTCATCACCATAGAAGCGGCACACGCGGGGCGTGCGGTTGTAAACTGCAAAGGGAAAACACGCACGATCCTTTTGCCCCAAAAGCTCTGCCGCGCGCTGATCAGATACGCCAGAAAGCAGCAGAGGACTTCCGGGCATATTTTTATCACAAAAACCGGCAAACCCCTTGATCGCTCCAATATCTGGCGAAGCATGAAAGCCCTTTGCAAAGGCGCGGGCGTGGCCCCGGGAAAGGTTTTTCCTCACAACCTGCGTCATTTATTTGCCCGAACCTACTACACGCTGGAAAAGGATCTGTTTCGGCTGGCGGATATTCTCGGTCACTCCAACGTAAATACCACCCGGATCTATACCATGGAGAGCGGTACGGTTCATGCACGTCAAATCGAACAAATGAGGCTTGTGGTCACATAATTTCTATTATGTTGT
>NZ_JBNLXQ010000012.1:0-95532 GCF_053840905.1 Caproiciproducens sp. | reverse complement strand
CGGCGTTTTCCAGCATATTGACCGCGAGGTCCCCTTCGCCCATATAGACATAGGCGCCGCGCCTGAACTCACATTCAAAGCGGCCCCTCCGACAGTGGTTGATCTCCATCATGCCGGGCTGGGGCGACGCGGACTGAAAGCAATGAAACGTGGAAAAATCATTCAAAACCAGGTCCACCCCCGGAAACAGGCTCAGGTCCGTCATGGTTCCCTCCCCGTCCTCATACCCGGCACGGTAAACCGTCCGGATGCCGCTCTGTGACTCCATGCTTGCCTCCGGACCAAACGGCCGTTTTGTTCTCGACACCATCGCACTCCCCCCGCTTTCAGAAACAATCTTATGACTCAGTTTTATGTTAGCATATGCTAACCTCAAATACAAGAATTTTCTGAAAGACCTATGATTCCGGCCCCTGCTCCAGCATCGACATAAAATCCTTCATGGCCTGTGTCAGATACTTGTTTTTATGATAAATCAGTTTAAATCGCCTCTGAAAGCGGATGCCCTTCACATCCCTGCGGCACAGCAGGCCCGATTTCACTTCATTTTGGACGGACCGGGCGGAGATGACGGAAACGCCCAGCCCCGCCGCCACGGCGTTTTTAATGGTATCCGCGTTGTTGCAGGTCCAGGCGGCTTCCCAGGAAAAGCCGTTTTCGGCCATTTTATCCTCAAAGGTTTTCCGGGTTCCGCTTCCTTTTTCCCTGATGATAAAATTTTCCGTCCCCAGCTCCCGCGGGTCGACCTCGCCGCAGGCGGCAAAACGGTGGCGGGGGGAACAGATCAGAACCAGCTCGTCGTCCATGAAGGCGCGGCTGACAATGTCCGAAGAAACGATTTCGCCCTCGACCAGCCCAAGGTCAACGGCGTCCTTCAGAATCAGGCCCTCTATTTTCGCCGTATTGTCCTCGACCACTTCCATCCTTACCGCCGGATTGACTCCCCGGAACCTTGAAACGGCTTCCGGCAGGACATGGGCGCCGACGGTGACGCTGGCGCCGAGCCGGACGGTTTCGCTGCGGCAAAGAGCCCTCATATCGTTTTCCGCTTCGTCGTTCATGCGTATCATATGGCGCGCATAGCCCAAAAGCTTCCGCCCGGCCTGCGTGAGATAAAGCTTTCTGGACAGCCGTTCAAAAAGCCGGACCCCGTAGTGGTCTTCCAGCTCCGCGATCGCCTGGCTCACCGCGGGCTGAGAGATAAAAAGCGTTTCCGCCGCTGTTGTCATATTCATGGTGTCGCAGACCGCGACAAAGATTTTAAAATGCCTTAACGTCATGTTTTCTCCTCCGCAGCATTTCCAGTTGACTCCGCAGCAAATCTGCGTTTCTCCCCCGCCCCGAAGGCGGGGGAGAAAGGTTTTTTATCCCGCAGACTGGAATGGAATTGCTGTCATCATAACCATTTTCTAATAATACTAATAAGATAATAATATTTTACTAATCGTCAGTCAAGGCGTATGATAAACGGCGAAGGAGAGAATGAAATGAAAACATTTGTCAACAAGCTGCCGGGCATTGCCCTGACGGCGGTGATCGCCATCCCCGCGTGGCTGATCGGAAAAATCATCCCCGTTGTGGGCAGCCCCGTTCTGGGTATCCTGTTCGGCATGCTGCTGGCTTTCTGGAAAAGGCCGCAGCAGTTCAACGACGGCATCGGCTACACTTCCAAAAAGCTGCTGCAGTACTCCATCATCCTGCTGGGCTTTGAAATGAACCTGTTCAACGTCTTTAAGGTCGGAAAGCAAACGCTCGTGTTAATGGCCTTTACCCTTACGGCGGCATTTCTGACCGCCTATTTTGCCGGTAAGCTTTTAAAACTGGACGGCAACACCAAAACGCTGATCGGGGTCGGCTCCGCCATCTGCGGCGGATCGGCGATCGCGGCGACCGCGCCCGTCATTCACGCGGACGACGACGAAGTCGCGCATTCCATTTCGACGATCTTTCTGTTCAACGTCATCGCCGCCTTCCTGTTTCCCTTTCTGGGACATGCTCTCGGCATGAGCGACCAGAGCTTTGGCCTTTGGGCGGGTACCGCGGTCAACGACACCTCCTCCGTTGTCGCCGCCGGGTACACATTCAGCAACGCGGCTGGCAATCTGGCGGTCATCGTCAAGCTGACCAGAACGCTGATGATCGTCCCCGTTACGCTTGTGCTGGCGGTCTATACCGGCAGAAAGGAAGCCGGAAACAGCAAGGGCGGCTACAGCATCACAAAAATTTTCCCATGGTTCGTGCTGGGATTCATTCTTGCCTCTGTCGCCAACACCTTTCTGCCCCTGCCCGCCGGGATGGGAAGCTTTTTATCGCAGGCGGGCAAATTCGTCATTGTGATGGCCATGGCGGCAATCGGGCTGAACACCAATCTGGTAAAGCTGGTAAAAAACGGCGGCAGGCCGATTCTGCTCGGCTTTCTCTGCTGGGCGGCCCTTTCGGTCACCTCCCTGGCGGTGCAGCATTTTATTCTTCGGGTATAAAACCGCCCCCGCACTCCGGCCGTCCGCGTCCGGCCGGGCGGCTTGACAAAACAGAAAACCGCTATTACAATAAGTCCATGTGTAAATGAAAATCATTTGCATATGGACTTTCTGTTTCCCGATATTTCGCGACCATATCATTCTGTGCGGAGGATTATATGATGATAAAAAAAGCACGCGGGCAGCTCCGCAAACAGAATTTCCGCGGAGGGCTCTGAAGATGACGAAAATTGAAATCATCTGCGGTTTTTTAGAAAGCGGCAAAACCACGCTGATCCAGAAGATACTGGAACAGGAATACTGCAAGGAGTACCGCCGGATCGTGATCCTCCAGTGCGAAGAAGGGCTGACGGAATTCCGCGCTTCCGCAATGGCAAACAAGGACGTTGTTCTGGCACAGATCGAACAGCCGGAAAAAATGCGGAAAAGACTGTTCAGCAAAATGAAGGAAGAGCTTGACCCCGACCTCATTTTAATCGAATACAACGGGACATGGCCGATCGAGCAGCTGCTGCGCGTGCGGCTGCCGGCGGATTACCGGATCGACCGGATTCTGTTCTGCGCCGAGGCCCCCACCTTTCCCCTCTATATGAAAAACACGGGAAGCATGATGGTGAACCAGCTGAGCAATGCGGACGCGGTCTTTTTTAACCGCTGCGGCGGGAATACCGACGCGCTGAAAGCGACGGTAAAAAGCTGCAACCGCACGGCGGAGCTTTGCTTTACGGAGGAAGCGGCGGAACAGTACGCCGCACGGGTCCTCAAACCCGAGGAAGTGCGGAAAGAAAGCAGCCTGCGCAAAAAAAAGCAAATCGGTACGGCGGCCGCGCTGGTCGCCCTGTATTTCCTTGCCATCCATTTCTTTCTGAACGCGCCTCCCTATATCAAAAGCGTCAACATGACCTTTATCGGCATTCTGATGCAGGCCGTACCGTTTTTGCTGGTCGGCTCCTTTGTTTCCGGACTTTTGCAGGTTTTTGTTTCGGACGATACCCTTGTGCGGATGTTTACCGGCCATCAATGGCTGGGGTACCCGCTGGCCGTGGTATCCGGCTTTTTCTTCCCCATCTGCGACTGCGGAATCGTCCCGATCGCCTCGCGGCTGACCCAGAAGGGAGTCCCTTTATCAAAGGCCATGGTCTTCATGCTGGCGGCCCCCGCCATGAACCCCATTACGATCCTGTCTACGATCTACGCGTTCCCGGGACAGCCGCAATACGCGCTGTACCGTGTCCTGCTGGGGACGGCGGTGGCGCTGCTCACGGGCCTGGTCCTGAATCTGACGCATGTCCAGACCGAAGACGTCTTTCTCTCTTCCTCCGCGGCCTGTTCCTGCTCCGTGGCGACGGTCAATGTACGGGGAAGCGGCGCGGCGGCAAAAGCCGAGTCGGTGCTACTGATTTCCGGCCAGGAATTTTTTACGATGGGAAAATATATCGTAGCCGGGGCTTTCGTATGCGCCGTGCTGCAGCAGGCGGTCCCCGTTTCCTGCTTCAGCAATACGGGGTCCCGGATCCTTCTTCCTCTGCTGCTGATGCTGCTGGCCGCCTTTTTTATGTCGGTCTGCTCCACGTCCAACGCGTTTATCGGCAGAAGCTTTCTGAATATTTTTCCTATGGCGGCGGTCATGGGCTTTATCGTAATGGGCCCCATGCTTGACCTTTCCAATTTATTGATGCTGGGCAGCAACTTCAAAAAGAGCTTTATCGTAAGATTGGCCTGTACTCTGCTGACGATCGCATACCCCGTCTTTTTACTGTTTTCCGTTTTCCTGACAGGAGGCAAATGATGAAACGAAAAGCGAATTCCGAACTGATCTTTCAGGCGCTGATCTGTATGGCGCTCTCCGTCCTGTTTGTCTTTGCGCTGATTTCGGGCAAGGCTTCCAACTATATCCATCCCCGGCTGTTCGGGTTTCTGTGGTTCGCCGCCGCCTTTCTGTTTTTGATCGGCGCCGTTATGCTGCGTTACTCAAAAACGCCGAAACACAATGCCCGGCCGCTCAAAAATATGATTCTGGTGATCCCCATCCTCACCGCGGTCCTGATCCCGGTGGGAGCGGTGCAGAGCCAGGCGATTTCCTTCGGGATTTCCGCCGGAAGCACGCCCAGCAGCGCCGCCGCGCAAAGCCCCGCTTCCTCCGCGCCGGACAAGGGGACCGTGATACCGGACACCACAGCCAGCAGGGACGATATTGGAATCGAGGTTTCCTCCCCTTCCTCCGGCGTGCCCGGAGAGGACGAAAACGGAGTCGTCACCGTCACCGACGAACAGTTCGCAAGCTGGTATCAGGACATCAATGAAAATATGAAAAAGTACGAGGGAAAAACCCTGAAGATGAAAGGGCAGGTTTTCCGCATGAACACGTTCGGAGCCAGCGAATTTGTCCCGGCACGCTACGCCATGGTTTGCTGTGCCGCCGATTTGCAGCCCTGCGGGGTTCTGTGCCGCAGCAGCGCGGCTTCCCAGTATCAGGACGGCGAATGGCTCTGGGTGACCGGAGAAATCAAGATTGAGAATTACCAGGGGCAGACGATGCCCGTCTGTTACGTGACCAAAATCGAAAAAGCGGAAAAGGCGAAGCAGGATTATATTTATTTCACCTACTGACGCCGCAAGAATCCCAAGAGAAAAGCGAGGAAACTCAATGAGTACAAAAATCGATATTATTTCGGGCTTTCTGGGTTCCGGAAAGACGACCCTGATCAAAAAACTGCTGAACGAAAAGCTGTCCTCGGAAAAAGTGGTCATTATCGAAAATGAATTCGGAGAGATCGGGATCGACGGGGGAATCCTGAAAAACACGGGAATCCAGATCAGAGAGATCAACGCCGGCTGTATTTGCTGCACCCTTTTGGGGAACTTCGACGCCGCTTTAAAGGATGTATTGAAAAAATACCACCCGGACAGGGTCATCATTGAGCCTTCCGGCGTCGGCAAGCTTTCCGACATTACAGAGGCCTGCAGAAAGGCCATCACTCAGTCGGACAGCGAAATTAATATACAGGCAGTAATTGTTGATCCGATAAAATACAAAATGTATATTAAAAACTTTTCGGAGTTTTTCAGCAATCAGATCGAATGCGCGAAAACAGTCATTCTGAGCCGGACCCAGAAGGTCGAAGCGGAAAAGCTGTCGGAGGTGGTGAAGGATATCAAAGCCCGCAATCCTGCCGCCAAAATCATGACGACCCCGTGGGAGGAGCTTTCCGCGGAGACCATCCTCGCCGCGGCGGAGCAGGAGGGCGCCGTTCCGCTGATTGAGCAGGAAGCCCCGCACAAACACGGCGGCCACTGCGGGGAGCATGAGCATGACCACCATGGGGAAGGACATGTGCACGGGGACCACTGTGAAGGCCATGAGCACGAGCACCATTGTGAAGGACATCACCACGCCGACGATGTGTTTGAGAACTGGGGTGTGGAAACGCCGCGTACCTTCTCCGAAAAGGAACTCCGGGAGATCCTGCGCACGCTCTCCGATTCCGAAAAATACGGCACGGTTCTGCGCGCAAAGGGGATTTTGCCCGTGGATGAAAAGGACTGGACACAGTTCGATTTCGTCCCGGAGGAGTTCGGGCTTCGTCCGATCGCCCCCGACTATACGGGCCGCCTGTGCGTGATCGGGGTAGGCCTCAACCGTCCGGCGCTGGCGGAGCTCTTCGGCGTCTGACAGCCCTTGCCCTGCCGGGTCCGATTGTTGTGGGATATTGACATCCGGCTCCCCTGACTGTAAACTGATGGAGAAGACGGACATGTTGTCAGGCAAGCCGGGGAATTTGCCCGGAAGGGAGCTGATCGTTTTGGCAAGACCAACCAAGTGGAGAAAAATTGAAAATATTCCTACCATCCCCTATTTCGTCCCCTCCGAAACAGAGGCCGCGGAAATCCCGGAAAACATCCTTAAGCTGGAGGAGCTGGAAGCCATCCGCCTGAAAGACCTGGAGGGGCTGGAACAGGGCGAATGCGCCGAAAAAATGGAGGTATCCCGCCCGACTTTTCAGCGTATCCTGCTTTCCGCAAGGGAAAAGATCGCGGACAGCCTGATTAACGGGAAAACCATCCATGTGGAGGGCGGAAACTTCACGCGCAATATCTGCCCGGTAAAATGCCGGAGCTGCGGCAAAGAGTGGATGGAAAGCTTTGAGAACCTCGCTCCGATCCGGAACGGCGATTACGCCTGCCCTTCCTGCGGTTCAAAGGAAGTTAGCTGCGGCAAAAGCTGCAAAGGGAAATTCTGCCGCAGAAACTGCTGCCGGTTCGGCGAAAACAACGGATAAGACACGATACAGGCCAAAGGAAATTTCCTTCGGCCTTCTTTTTTTGCGATTTGATCAATAGATGTTGACATATGCCCATAATCATATTATAATCAAATTATGGGCATAAGATCAAAAGCAAAAATTGAAACGACAGCTTTCAAAAAATCGGGAGGAACAAAAAATGAAAATTGCAGTTGCAAGCGACGACAAAGGCAGGCTGGTAACGGGGCATTTCGGCCACTGTGAAGGATTCGCACTCTTTGAAACGGAAAACCAACAGATCACGGATCGGGTATTTGTTCCGAATCCCGGTCATAAACCTGGTTTTCTGCCGAATTTCCTGAACGACCGCGGAGTAAAGGTCATCATTTCCGGCAGTATGGGCGACGGGGCGGCAGAGATTTTCAAAGAGAAAGGGATCGAAATCTTTACCGGAGTGACCGGTGAGACCGAAGCCGCGGTCGGCAGCTATTTAAATGGCACGCTGAAATCTTCCGGTTCGGTTTGCCATGAGCACCAGCACGCGGACGAATGCGGAGAATAACGCCTACCGAAAAAGAACAGTACCCGTTGAGGCTGAAAGGCCTTTTCGGGTACCGCTTTTTTTCCGGACGATTTCTGCCGGAAACGGCTGAAAGTATCTTCCGTATGTTTATGCCGTATGTTTATGCCGTCTTTTTATTCCTTTACGATAAAATCCTTGATTTTATCCAGAATCTTCCGATCGTCGGAATGAATATTCAGCTGAAGGGGCTTGGACAAATCGATGCTGAAAATCCCCATAATCGATTTGGCGTCCACAATATGCATTCCTTCAATGATTTCAAAATCCACTTCCTCGCTGCTGATGCTGGAAGTGAATTTTTTTACCTTCTCAACGCTGTCCAAAAGTATTTTTACAGTCATCATAATCTGATTTCTATCTCCTTACTGAATGGATTTTCCCTGGTTATTGGCCCTGTCGATCACCTTCTGCCGGAAATTGATGACCTGATGCTCGTATTCCTGATTCATCAGGCTGGAATTAATCAGAAAATCGGCGGTCGCCTTATTGTTTGCTATCGGAATATCGTACACCTGGGCGATCCTCAGCAGCGCCTTTACGTCGGGATCATGCGGCTGCGCTTCCAGAGGATCGGAAAAGAAGATCACAAAGTCGATATTTCCCTCCACGATTTTGGCGCCGATCTGCTGGTCGCCGCCAAGCGGTCCGCTGTTATAGCCCTTTACGGGAAGGCCTGTCCGGTCGGTCACCATCCTTGCCGTCGTCCCGGTGCCGCACAAAAAATGGTTTTTCAGAACATCCTGATTTTTCGCGCACCACTCAATCAGCTCCTGCTTTTTTCCGTCATGGGCGATCAGCGCGATTTTTTTCTGTTTTCCGATTGTAAAGGTAATAAACTCATTATCCATAAATCATTCTCCTGTCTTATTGTTTCCATCGGCTCTTCGCGTATCCTGAAATGATTTTTCTATTGTTCCTAAAGTCTCCGGATCAAGTCCCGATCGCCATTCGGCGATTTACCATATTATAGCAGATGGCCACAGGGAGTTCAAGGGAATCCGAATGCTCCGGAGCGGCGTGGAAAGCTGCAAACCTTCCGGAATCATCTGCACAAAAGGCGCTGTGTGAGGATATCGGAAAAGATTTCCATCCCGTCCGTTCGCACAATCCGGATCGCATCGCCAAACTGTCCGCTCTGGGGCAGAATGGACGAAAGGATATTTTCCTTCTCCAAAATCCGCTCCGGATGAAAAATCACATTTTTTTGGCCGTTAAAAATCGCCACATAAAAAATTCCCGTTTCGACAAGGTCCTGAAAGAAATGGCTGCCATAGGACAGCTCCGGCATCAGTCCCTCCGCGGGCGACGCTACCTCACAGATCACCGCCATGTTGCAGAGCTCTGAAAAATGCACGGGGACGCCCAAGGACGGCGTCGTCGTCCCCCAGCGCCCGGGGCCCATCAACAGGGCATTCTTCCCTTTCAGCGCGGTATTGATCATGCCGATCTGCCGTGCGGCCATATATTTATTCTGCTCACTCAGCTTCAGATACGCAGGCGCGTGTACATAAACGACATAATCGATGGGCAAATGCACGTTTCCGCCCATGAAATTTCCCTCGGAAGCGAAAAAGCAGTCCCGTTCATCCGTGAGCGCGGGAATTTCCACGGATTTTCCCAGCCCCCGCGTCTGCAGCGGCCGGCACTGCAGAAGGTTTACTTTAAAGGACCGGTCCGTTCTGAAATTTGCCGTAAATTCAATATCCACAGGATAGTCGTATACGTTCGACAGAAGCGCCAGCAGATCTTTCATAAAGCGGGGAAACTCCGTCGTTTTCAGCAGCTTTTCAAAGTGGAGGATATGCGGTATTTTTTTGTCGCCGTAGCCCAGCTCGCGCAGCCGCGCGGCCGCCCGGAAGTCCTGTCCGGCAAACAGCTCCCTGTCCGTATGGATATCATGCGACAAAATTTCTTCCAGCCCCTTGCCGGTCAAAGCGTTTTCCGGAAGGGAAAGGACGTCGACAAAGTGCTGGGAAAACTTCTGCTGATCTTCGTAATCCGTCGGCGGGGTGCGCAGGGGGTCGTCCAGACAGACAATCCTGACATAGTCGCCGACCGTTCTGTCCACCGCCCGGGTACCGAGCCCGAACACCAGACGGAGCATGCCGGCCTCCATGTCGACGCTTTTATCCCAAACATAAAGATTGGAGGAGTTCCCTACGCCGGCAAGATGCGGAAAAAAGTTTTCCCCGTGGTAATCCCCGGAAACGCGCTGGACCAGTATGGCCATCTGCTCATCCTTTTCGGAAAGGCCCCTGCCGATCCGGTAGGAAAGCGCGTCTTCGTTCATCGTGCTGGCGTAAACCGTGCGGATCGCCCGTTCAAAGGCTTCGTAGCGCTCTTCGGGAGTGCCCTGATTCACGCAGAAGATGCTGTCGTACTTTCCGGCGAACGCATTGCCGAAATTGTCCTCCAGCAGGGAGCTGGAACGCACGATAACGGGGGACTGGCCGAAATGCTCCAGCATCTGGAGGAACTGCTCCTGAATCGTTTCCGAAAACCTGCCGTGCAGAAGCCTTTCCTTCAATTCCGGGGCGTATTTGAAATAACCGCCTTCCGTTTTCTGCTTCATCCGCAGCTTCCACAGGCCGTTTTGAATAAGATAAGTATAAAAAAGATCGGAACCGAGGTAATAGGAGTCGTGGGATTCCAGAAGGGGAGCGAACCGGTTTCCGCCGTCCTTCTCCAGTATTTTCCGGGCAAGCAGCATACCGACGCTTTTGCCGCCGATAAACCCTGTCCCAACCTCCCGGGCATAGATCATCAGGATATCGTTCAGGGTAAAATAGCGGTCGCACAGCTCGAACATTCTGGATTTTTCCCCGATCAGCATGGACATCAGGTCCCTTTTGACCGCTTCCTGCCGCTCCGGAGCAAGGCGGACGGCCTCTTTCGCCCGGCTGAAGATCACGTCCCAGTAGTCAAGCCGCTCTTCCCCGCGGCTGATCCCGGAAAAAAGCTCGGCGGCGTCCGCGCTGGACGTGATGGAGACCGCCTCCCCCTCCTGGATCAGATGGGGAAAAAACATGGTGGGGGAATAGCGTTTGAGCACCTTGAGCGGATGGATATAAAATTTTCCGCCGACCTGATACAGGTCGAGCAGAAGCTGCGTCGTCTCACGGATTCCGGCAATGGTACCGTAGGTGTGGATATTGCGCCTAATCGCGAAATAGGCGACCGTGTCCAGCTCGTACAGGAACGGGCAGGTCACTTTAAAGAAGTTTTCGATCATCAGGTCGGAATGCCAGTATTCCAGCAAATCGGTCAGGCAGTCAAAAACATAGAAGGCTTTTCTTCCCTCCCGCTTTATCAGGCCGTATACTTCCGCGACAAAGCTTTCAAAACCTTTTTTCGCCTCGATCCGATAGAGTCTGATGTCCGGGCTGTCCCGCAGAATCGGTTCGTGTCCGGCAAAACGGACGTAGATCAGCTTTCTGTGATCCCGCTTTGCCTGCGCGGCAAACGGCTCCGCCATTTTCCGATAATCGGCCGCGGTATCCGCCTGCCAGACCACGTTGTCCCCCAGCCTGAGGCTGTCGATCACCCGGTCAAAGCCGCCCAGCCCGGTGCTTACCCGTTCATGTATGTTCATGCCGCACCTCCGTTCTGCCGATTCCGAAAACAATTTTTTCTTATTATAACACAAACGATGCCACATTTTCGCGGCATCGTCTTTTATTATGTTATGATCGCATTCAGGTGGAGGACCGGATCACCAGCTCCGTCGGAAACACAATGTTCCGGACCATGCCGGTATCTCCGCAGATGCGGCTGTACAAAACGTCCGCCGTCGTTTTCCCCATCTCCTGAACGGGTACGGAAACAGTCGTAAGTCCGGGGAAAGTATAGGAGGAGATGGAGTCGTTGTTGAAACCGATCACCGCGACGTCCTCCGGAACGGTAAGCCCCATTTCCTTGATCAGGGGAAGCACGGCGGACGCCAGCGTATCGTTTCCGACAAAGATCGCGTCGGGGCGGTCTTCCGCGGGCAGCGATAAAAGCCCGCGGACATCGTTCAGGCAAACGCCGATGTCCCATTTGCAGTCGAGCATCCGCTCCGGGCGGTATTCCAGCCCGGCAAGCTCCAACGTGGAACGGATGGCGATCTGCCGCTTGTCGCTGCGGAAATCCTTCAGGTTGGCGCCGCCGACATAGGCTATTTTCCGGTATCCCCGGTCGATCAGATGGCGGACAGCCTGAACGGACGCATTGAACAGGTCGAAGCCGATATTGTCCAGACCGCCGTACGCCGTGTCGCAGCCCACCACATACCTGACGCGGCTGCAGACGTAGCGGAAGGCGTCCTCGGGAAGGTCGTCCATGATGACCAGCCCGTCCAGATCCCGCCCGAAGGTGAGATCCAGCTTCTGGGGATCGCTCAGCTCGCTGTAGTTGCGCACTGTGGTGATGATGCAGTTATGCTCCAGCAGCCTGCTTTCCAGCGCCGATAAAATGGAGGAAAAATACGGGTCGGCGTATTTTTCCGCGGTCATGGACAAAATACAGCAGATATTTTTGGCCTGCACCTTCGGCGTTCGCCGTTTATAAGAATAATTGAGAGCTTCGGCGGCGTCCTTCACCCGTTTTCGCGTCTTTTCGGTCGCCTTATAATTCGCGTCCCCGGACAAAATTCGCGATACCGTTGCGATGGACACATCCGCATATTTTGCCACATCCCTGATTGTCGACATCATGTTCCTCCTATCAATGCGCAGTTGTTTGCCAAACAAATTATAAACATTCGCCAATAAAATGTCAATCCAAACCAAAAAAGCCGAAAAAGGAAAGTTATCCTTCGGTAAATTTTCCATAGGAGAGATTATTTTGCAATATTGGCGGCCGAATGAGGACAAATTAAAAGCAGGAGAATCTGAAAATCACAGCTCTTGAGCATTGTTTACTAAACTTATAATTTATTTTCCTAAAATATCACCGCAAATTTTCAGAAAAATCCTTGTGATATTTCACAGAGCTAAGATATATTTATTAAAATTAATCACAAAAATACATTTCAATAAGATATTTTTGACAAATATGATTTACAAATTGATTCTTCAATGCTACAATACTTTCAGGTTGTTAAGAAAACAAATTATTGTTTCACTAATCTATTCATTTACAACCGCGGATAGGAGTATGTAATATGTCAAAAAAATTTGCTTTCATCGGTTCGGGATCCCTGGAATTTACAAGAGACCTGGTTCGTGATATCCTTACCTTTGACGATTTTCGGGACTGTGAAATCGCGTTGACGGACATCGATTCCAAAAGGCTTTCCTATTCCAGAAAGGCAGTGGAAAAAATAATTGAAAAAGGCAGCTACCCCGCGAAGGTATCGGCGGCTTTGGACCGCCGCGAAGCCCTGAAGGGCGCGGACGGCGTCCTGATTACCATTCTGCAGGGCGGCGTCGACGTATGGCGCCACGATATTGAAATCCCCGCAAAATACGGGGTCGACATCTGTGTCGGCGATACGAGAGGACCGTCCGGTATTTTCCGGTTTTTAAGGACCGCGCCCGTTATGCTGGAGATCATCCGCGACGTGGAAGCTCTGTGCCCGGACGCAATCGTCCTGAACTATACAAACCCCATGGCGCTTCTGTGCGGATACCTGCAGCGCCAGACCAAGGTCAACGTGACCGGCCTGTGCCACAGCGTACAGGGAACCGCGGAAATGCTCGCCGGCTTTATCGGCGCGAAGCCGGAGGAACTGACCTACACCTGCGCCGGGATCAACCATCAGGCGTTTTACCTGAAGATGGACTGGAAGGGACAGGACGCGCTGCCGCTGCTGAAAAAAGCGGTGCTGGAAAAGCCGGAGGTCGCGGCGGAAGAACCGGTCCGGTCCGAAATGTTCCTCAATCTGGGCTATTATCCGACGGAGTCGTCCGGGCACAATTCCGAGTACAACGCCTGGTTCCGCAAACGTCCGGATTTAATCGAAAAATACTGCACGCACGGCACGGGCTGGAACCCGGGCGCCCACGCCTACATATTGGATGAGTATCTGAAAAGGGAAAGCTCCTGGGAAAGCGAATTCCGGAAGATGCTGGAAGAAGAGGAGTTCGATCTCAGGAAGGGCGACGAATACGCTTCCGATATTTTCAACGCCGTTTTCGGCGACCACACTCCGTTCGAGTTTAACGGCAACCTCAGGAATTTCGGCCTGATCGACAATCTGCCCGCCGGGGCCTGCGTGGAAGTACCCGTGCTGGCCTCCCGCGCGGGAATCCGTCCGTTCCACGTCGGCAATCTGCCCGACAACCTCGCGATTCTGGTCAACACCTCTTCCCGCTGCGAGGAACTGGCGATCGACGGCGCGATCGAAGGGGACCCGTGGAAGATTTTCCAGGCGGTTCTGTTCGATCCTCTCACCTCCGCCGTGCTCTCCATGGCGGAAACCAGACAGATGGTGCAGGAAATGCTGGATAAAAACAAGGAATACCTGACCTATTTCAAGTCGCTCGCCATTTGAATCGATTTATTTTGGCTCACCCTGCTTGCGCAGCAGGTAAGATACAATCAAATTCAGACAATGGAGGATTGAAATGAAAAAGTTTACATCTTGTGTACTTGCCGTCGCTCTGGCAGCTTCCCTGCTGACCGGGTGCGGTGCACCCGCTGCAAACTCCGATTCCTCGGCCGCGGACAAATCGGGCGCCGCCACGATTACCCTGTGGTCCCATATCGACGAGAACTGGAACCCTGCTCAGGACAAAATGATCGCGGATTTTGAAGCGGCGAATCCCGACATTAAAGTGGTACGCGAATCTTTTCCCTATGACGAGTTTGAATCCAAGACGCAGACCTCCCTTTTAAGCAAGGAGGGCGGCGCGGACGTCTATCAGCTGTGGGGCGGCTGGGCGATCGATTACGCCAAAACCGGGGCCTTCTCTCCCGTGCCGGATACATACATGGAGAAGGTCAAGTCGGACAGCTACGAGCCTGTCATCGGGTCCTTCGGCTACAACGGAAAGTACTACGGCGTTCCGCTGGAGTTTAACATCGAATACGGCGGGCTTCTGGTCAACACCCCGAAATTCAAGGAGCTGGGCATTCAGTACCCCGCCACATGGGACGACATGATCAACATCGCCAAGAAGAATTCCTCCTCCGACGGCGCGGTGTATCAACTTCGCGGACTGGATTTCGTTGGATGGGATACGCTTCCCTACACCTGGCTGTCCATGATTCTTTCCTCCGGCGGCAAATACATGGAAGGCGACAAGTTCAACTTCAACAATCCCGTCGGCGTCGAAACCATGCAGAAGCTGGTGGACTATGTTGCCGTTGATAAGATCACAAACCTCGACGGACTGACCAACGCCAGCGACACGGAGCCTTACCAGAAGCTTTTCACCAGCGACGAGGAGCTGATGGTTCCCCGCGGACCGTGGACGGTCCCGGAGGGCATCCATGTCGACGGCCTGGAGTACGGAAAGGATTTCGAGTACGTTGCAATGCCGTTCTACGGCCCGCAGAAGCTGTTTGCGGCGGAAACCGGCTGGGGGCTGGCGGTCAACGCTTCCTCGAAAAATCAGGAAGCGGCATGGAAATTCGTTGAATTCTGGACCGATCCCGACAGAGTGCTGGATTACAACATCGCCTGCGGCATGGTGCCCGCATCCAAAACCGCGGCCCACAACCCGGAGCTGCTGAAGGCGATGCCCTATCTGGAGCCGCTGGTAAACATTCTGGACGGCGGCAGGTTCATCGGTTATTTCAACACGGATAAGCTGAAAGAAAATGTAAAGGACATCTTTATTGATATCGTGAACAACAAGACCCCTGTGGCGAAAGCGCTTGAAAAACTCGACAGCACAATGAACGCGGAATAATTGCGCATGAAAATACGGCGGGCTTTTGATAAAGGGAAGAGCCCGCCGTCGCTCTAAGGAGGATCGACCCGTGAAAAACAACCGTTTTGTCTATTTTGTGCTGCTGCCGATTTTTCTTTTATTGGCAGTCTTCTTCGTACTGCCCATTGCAGGCGGCCTTGCGATTTCTTTTTTCGATTACAACCCGCTCAGAACCGTCAACCATTTTATCGGATTTGAAAATTTCGGTAAGCTGATGTCGGATAAAATCTTCCTGAAATCCACCACAAACACGCTTGTATTTGTCGGCGTTACCGTTACTCTGAATATATTCATCACCCTCGTGCTCGCGCAGCTGATCAGTATGCTGCCCTGGTCGAAATTGCGGGGCTTTTTCCGGGTGGTCTTCTTCATGCCGTGCGTGGCGCCCCTGATCGCCTCCAGCGTGGTGTGGGGCGGGCTCTACGCCACCAAGTACGGCCTGATCAACAATCTGCTCAAAACCTTCTTCGGGATCTCCCCGGTAAACTGGCTGGGAACCGCAAGCCACGTGATGCCCGCCATCATTATTTTCACGCTTTGGGCCGATATCGGCTACAATATCATCCTGTTTTCCGCCGGTATGGACGGAATCCCGACGGATTTCTATGAGGCGGCCGAAATCGACGGCGCCGGCATGGTGAAAAAGTTCTTCTATATCACCCTGCCGCTTCTGGGAAGAACCGTCAGCTTCGTCGTGTCCATGACGATTATCTCCCATTTCCAGATGTTCGCGCAGTTCCAGGTTCTTGCAAAGCTGGGCGGCCCGGAAAACTCGGGAAACGTTCTTACCTATTACATCTACAAAACCGCTTTCCAGACCAAGGATATGGGCTACGCGTCCGCAATCGCGGTCGTTCTCTTCGTTCTCATCATGATCGTCACAATCATTCAGCAGCGGCTCAACCGCGTGGAATGGGGGTATTAAGATGGCAAGCAACTCCAGAAAATATTACAAGCTGTATGCTGTAATCGCCGTCATCCTGATGGTTTTCGCCCTGCTCATTATCGCGCCCTATATCTGGATGATGCTCACTTCCTTTAAGAGCACCCGAGAGGTTCTGTACAACCCCGGAAAAGTCATGCCGATCAAATGGACGCTTTCCGGCTACCTCACCGTTCTGACAAAATCGCCGTTCTTCAGCTGGTTCAAAAACAGTGTGATCGTGTCCGTCACCGTCACGGCGGCGGTCATCTTTACAAGCACGATCACCGGCTATGTGTTTTCCAAATACCGGTTCAAAGGGAAAAACTTTCTTTTCTGGCTGGTGCTGGGCACCATGATGGTTCCCAGCCAGATCACCATGATCCCCCGCTTCCTGATCATCAATCAGGTCGGCCTGTACAACAGCCTGCAGGCGCTGATCATTCCGGCGCTCGTGTCCGGGTTCGGGATTTACCTTTGCCGGCAGTTCTGCGACGAAATCCCGGACAGTCTTTGCGAAGCCGCGAAGCTGGACGGCGCGGGGGATTTCCGAATCTACGCCAGCATCATCCTGCCGCAGCTGCGGCCCTGCATCGCAGCGCTGGCGATTTTCACCTTCCTGGATATCTGGAACGATTACCTGAATCCTCTGATCATGCTCTCCACACTGAAGAGCATGACGCTTCCTCTGGCGCTGACCTATTTCTCCGACGCGCATTCGACCGATATCAGCGCCGTCATGGCGGCCTCCGCGCTGATTATGCTCCCGGTGACCATCCTTCTGCTCTGCTTCCAGAAGCAGTTCATCAAGGGCGTTGCGATCTCTGGCATGAAATAAATCGGAACTCCCGGAACAACCGGGAGTTTTTGTATTACAGAATAAAAAGGCCGATAAAGCAATCCGGGAAGGAAAGCTTTATCGGTCTCATTGCCAAAAAGACACGCCGGCAGACAGCCGTTTTTTACAAAATTCCGTTACAGAAGCGCGGCGCCGATCACGCCGGCGTCGTTCCCGAGAGCGGCTTTCAGCACCGCGGGCGCTTCCACCAGCTCCCCGCCAAAGCAGAACCGACGGACAAACGCGTTGATGGGATCGAGCAGACGCGCCCCTTCGTTGCAGATTCCGCCGCCGAGGATGACACACTCCGGGCGGAAAATGTTGACAAAATCGACGATTCCCTCGCTGAGAAAGGAAATGTAGCTGTCCACCACCTTCCGCCCCGTTTCGTCGCCCTGTCTCTCCGCTTCAAAGGAGGTGCGGCCGCTGATACGCTCCGGATCCCCTTTGCACAGCTTCCAGATCAGCGACTCCGGGTGTTCCCGCGCGGCGCGCTTCGTCTGCCGGATCAGCGCGGTGGCCGACGCATACGCTTCCAGACATCCGCGCCGCCCGCAGGTACAGAGCTCCCCGTCCTTGACAAGAACCGTATGCCCCAGCTCCGCGCCCGCGGAATGGCAGCCGGAGAATATTTTGCCGTCCAGCACCACGCCGCCGCCGACGCCGGTCCCCAGCGTGATCAGGACGGCGTTTTTGCAGCCCTTTGCCGCGCCCGCCGCAACCTCTCCCAGCGCCGCACAGTTCGCATCATTACTGAGACGGCAGGGCAGGTCGATCCATTTTTGCAGGGCGGAGGTCAAAGGGACGCCCTTCCAGCCAAGATTGTTCGAGTACAGCACCGTACCCGTTTCGGAATCGCAGATGCCCGGGCTGCCGATCCCGACGGAACAGCACTGTTCCACGGGAACCCCGGCATCCCGCAGGGCCTTTCTTACGGCTTTCGCCATGTCCTCCACGATTTGCTCATAAGGACGGTCCGCCCCCGTCGGGGTGGAGTATTTGGCGACAATGTGAAAATCCTCATCCACCACCCCCACCGCGATATTGGTTCCGCCAAGGTCGATCCCGACCCGATAAACGGGCGGTAATGATTCCGTTCCTTCCATATCGTAATCCCCCTTTTTAAGAAACAGCCCGGCCTGTGTTCCACAGCATCACACGGGCGTCCATACAGAAACAGGGCCACTGGCAAACAGCGGCCCTGTTTCGCATTTTGAAAGCTCTTATTTGATCGTATCCTTGTTCAGTATGGAAACGCCGGTGTCAACGGAGGTTTTTTCAATGGTTTCGCCTTTGACCGCTTTCACGGCGGCCTTCATGCCCTCGTAACCCATGACGTCCGGATTCTGAGCCATTGTGCAGAGCAGGGAACCGTCTTTGATCAGAGAGAAAATGGAGTCGGACTTATCAAAGCCAACGCCGACGATATCTTTCTTGCCGGAGCCCTTGATGGCGTTGCCGGCGCCGACGGTGCTGCCTTCGTTACAGCCGAAGATACCGACCGCGCCCTCTGTTATGTAGTTATCTGCGATATCCTGTGATTTTGTCGCGTCGCCTTCGCCGTACTGGGTCTGGAGCAGGGTGTAGCCCTTGCCCTCGAACGCCGCGCGGAAGCCCTTTTCACGCGCTACAGTGGAAGCCGTGGCGGAGTTGACATTGACGATACCGATTTTTCCGTCTTTCTTTCCGGCCGCTTCCAGCGCTTTGAGCATTTCCTCGCCCGCCGTCTTACCGGCTGCTTCGTTGTCCGTCGCGAAGGTGGCGATGCCTTCGGTCTTTGCCGGGGAGTCCACATAGATGATTTTAATCCCCTTTGCCTTTGCGTCCTCCAGAGAAGCGGAGATAGCGTCCGGTCCGTTGGCGGCGATCATGATCGCGTCCGCGCCGTCGGCGATCGCATTGTTGACACGCTCGATCTGCTGCGCGTCATCCTTCTTGTCCGGAGCCATCCATTTGTATTCGACGCCGCCGAGCTCGCCGACCGCCTTCTGCGCGCCCTTGTCGACAGAAACCCAGTGCTGGTCCAGACTGTCCATGGTAATCAAAATGACTTTGATCTTTTTGTCCGCCGCAGAGCCCGCATCCCCCGCAGAAGCGTTGTTCCCCGCTGACGCCGGGTTGGCCGCCTGGCCGCAGCCGGCGAATGCGGTGACTGCCATCGCCGCGCAAAGTAGAATCGCCAAGATCTTCTTTTTCATTACATTAAGCCTCCCTAATTTTTTATCCATTAAAGCGTCTGCTTTAACTTTCTTTTTGTGCCGGTACCAGTTTGGTATTGTTCTTTGCCTTCTTCGGTTTTCCGGTGCGGATGACAACATCCAGCAAAACGGAGATGACCACGATGGTGCCGATCACGATATTTCTCATGGCGACCGGCGCGCCCGCGAACTGAAGGCCGTTCTGCAGCACGCCCCAGATCGCCGCGCCGACCACCGTACCGATCAGAAGGCCCTGGCCCCCCAGAGTGGAAACGCCGCCGATGACCGAAGCTGCGACCGCGTACATTTCATACATGTTGCCGGCGTCCATGGTCCCCATACCGGCCGTCGCGCTTGTGATCAGCCCGACCACACCGGCACAGAACGCGCTCACAATATACACCTTGATGGTCGTGCTGTCCGTGTTGATGCCCGACAGCTTGGATGCCTCGATATTGCTGCCCACCGCGTAGATATGGCGCCCCGTGCGCGTCTTGCTGAGCAGGAAATTGAAGCCCAGGAAGAGGACAAGCGCAATCCAGATGGTGTTGTAAAGGCCGAACGTGCTGCCGTAGTAGAACAGATTCCGGTAGCCCTGTGCCGCTTCCCCGATGGCGTCCGTATTATAGTTGTTGTTGACAATCTGAGCGACGCCCCTGGCGACCGTCATGGTACCCAGCGTGGCAATGAAAGGCGGCAGCTTGCACTGCGCCACCAGTAAGCCGTTTAAGACGCCCACGCCGACACAGAGGACCAGGGTCAGCAGCATGGCGGCCCACGGATTCATCCCCTTGGTCATCAGGGTCGCGGAAATCATGCAGCTCATGCCGACGACGGAGCCGATCGACAGATCGATGTTTCCCGTAATCAGAACATAGGACTGGCCGATGCCGATGATCAGGATCGGCGCAACCTGCCGCAGAAGATTCCCGACATTCCTCCCCGAATAGAAGGACGGATTCAAAACCGCAAAGACAATGCACAGGACGATCAGGCCGGCCGTAACGGTGACCACCTGGCCCATGCCCCGGACAGCCATTAATTTTTTCCACGCGTTCTGTTTCTCTCGATTTTCCATTTCAAACGCTCCCGACTTTCTTTATTGCTAAATAGCTTCTTTTTGCTCATATTTGGATTCAAATTTTGTCGCGTACTGCAGAATAAGGTCCTGGGTCGCTTCCCCCGCCGCGAATTCGCCGGTGATTTTCCCGTCGCACATGACCAGAATCCTGTCGCTGATCCCCATGATCTCCGGCATTTCGGAGGAAACGAAAAGCACTCCGATCCCCTGCTTTTTCAATTCGTTCATCAGGTTGTAGATTTCGACCTTCGCCGCTACGTCGATTCCCCGTGTCGGCTCGTCGAACATCACTACGCGGGAATTGCGCGCCAGCCACTTGGCAACCACCAGCTTCTGCTGGTTGCCGCCGGAGAGGGTCGCGGCGTCCATGTCCGCGTTGACAAGCTTAATGCTCAGGCTTCTGACCGCTTCGTCGGTCATCGTTTTTTCCTTTTTCCGGTCCACCACGCCGAATTTGTTGCAGAGCAGGTCCAGGTTGGGCAAAGCGATATTGTCCTCCACGCTGAGTTTGACGCACAGGCCGTCTTTTTTCCGGTCTTCCGGCGCAAGGACGATTCCCGCCCGGATCGCGTCAATCGGCCGGCGGATCACAACTTCCCCGCCGTCCACAAAAATCCGGCCGGATTCTTTGGGGTCCGCGCCGAAAATCGCGCGTGTGGTTTCCGTCCGTCCGGCCCCCATCAGCCCCGCGATACCGACGATCTCCCCTTCGTACAGTTCGAGATTGATGTTCCGGACCATCCTGCCCGCGTTCAGATTTTTTACTTCAAAAATCTTTTTCCCCCGCTCACAGATAACGCGCGGGAATTTTTCCTTGATTTCACGTCCGACCATGCAGGAAATGATTTCAGACATCGTCGTGTCCTTGAAATCCATGGAGGTAATGTATCTGCCGTCGCGCATGATGATGACGCGGTCGACAATGTTCTGCAGCTCCTCCAGCCGGTGCGATATGTATACGATTCCGCAGCCCTCCGATTTCAGCTTGCGGATGATTTTGAACAAATCGTCAATCTCGTTGGAAGTCAGCGCCGAGGTCGGTTCGTCCATAATCAGTATTTTTGCGTTGGTGGACAGCGCTTTGGCGATTTCCACCATCTGCTGCTTGGACACGGCCAGATCCCCGACAATCGTGGCGGGGTCCAGGTCAATATTCAGGCGGGCCAGCAGCGCCGCCGCGTCCTTGTTCATCTCCCGGTTGGAAAGGATGCCGGAATGTGTTTTTTCCCGCGCCAGAAAAATATTTTCCGCCACCGAAAGGTGCGCGCACATGTTCAGTTCCTGATGGATAATCGCTATCCCCAACTCCTGCGCCTTTTTCGGCGTTAAATCCTCGACTGTCTGACCGAAGATTTTGATTTCGCCTTCATCCTTTGTGTAAACGCCGCTCAGCACCTTTACCAGTGTTGACTTTCCGGCACCGTTTTCCCCCAGCAATGCAAGAACCTCTCCGGATTTCAGATTAAACGACACATCGTCCAATGCCTTGACTCCGGGGAAACTTTTGTGGATATGATTCAGTTCAGCTATGTATTCCCCCATTTAAACTCACCCGTCCTTATCTGTGGAACTCGTTTCCATGTGACCAGTATAGCATTGGCTTTCGTTTTTCATAAGGGGGTTACATTTCGAATAAGGGGGTATTTCTTTTGATGGTTTATGGTAAATCACCATAAACCGTCAAAAATCGATCTATATTTTATGCATCATTGAAACAATTCCTCCAGAGTGGTTCCTTCCGATCGGAAAAGGTTAAACTCCGAGCGCAGGTATTCGCTGTTGAACCGCCCTTTTTCCAGCCGGATCAGCTTGTCCGCCACCATCAGGGAGTCGGCGATATTGACCGAAAGGAAAATCACCGTGATGCCCTTTTGCTTCAGCCGGTTGATGAGCCCGATCAGGTGCCGGCGCAGGTACATGTCCGCGCCCGCAAAGGGCTGGACGCAGAACACGATTTTAGGATGGAACAACTGGATCCGGTAATAGATCAGGTCGTAAAGCGACTGTATTTTCAGATTCATGATATTGGTCTCGTAGATTTCCGGGCCGATCACGGGTTCGTACTCGCGGGCGATGCTCCGGACGATTCTTCTGTTCAGCCGCACCCCGTTGTTCTTCTGGTCAAGCAGAAAGCACAGATTGTCCAGATAGCTCATTTCTTTGAAGAGCATGGTGCGGATAGGGTCCTCTCCGATAAAGGCGACCGTGCCCTCCAGCGCATGCTGCGCCGCTTCCCGGGTAAAAACGGCGCCTTCCAGAAAAACGGTCCCGCTGTCCGGATACAGCCTGCCGTTCATAATCCGCATAATATCCGGCAGTACGGTGTTGTCCATATCGAACAGCACCGTACACTCTCCCCTGGCCACCGAAAACGTCATGTCCCTTAGATTTTCCGTACAGACATTCTGAAAAGCGAGGATGCTGTCTTTTCTCCCGACGTCCGTTTCCGGTGCGGCAAGGTCGGCAAATTCCCCGACATAATACGGAACAATATTGTCGTTCCGAAACTGATTGCGGTCAAACACCCGCAGAATTTTTCCGTCCTTCATCAGCGACATCCGGGTGCAGATTTTAAACGCTTCCTCGTGATGGTTGCAGATATACAGGAAGGAAAAACCCTTCCCGCAGTAATACCGGAGCAGCTCGTGAAACCGGATCAGGTCCGCCGCGCCGATACAGTTGCTGACATCCCGGATGACAATGAGCTTCGCGCCCATGATGACGGCGCGAAGAAGCTCCACGACACATTTTTGGTAAGGGCTTAAATGCGCCACCAGGTCCCGGCCGTCGATATCGGCGTCGATTTCCTGTGCAAACTGACGGAACTGTTCGTTCAGGACGCGGGGACTGATGACATATTTCCGAAATCCCCTGCGCAGAACGAAAACGTTGTCGGCAACGCTCAGATCTTCGATCAGCCTGCTTTTCTGCTCGATGACGGCCACCTTGTTCATCGTCATCGGGCTGTGCCGGTAATTGTTCACAAGCACCTCGTTGAAATAGACGCGGCCGTAATGAATGGGCAGATTCTGGCTGATGAGCTGAATGAGGGGTTCCTTGCCGTTCGCGTTGATGCACACCAGCCCCATGATTTCGCCCTGAAAAATATGCAGGTTAAAATTATCCAGCAGGGTCACCTCGTCCCGGATGACGGTGACCTTTTCCAGCCTTAAAATTTCATTCTTCATCTTATTTTCCCGTATCCTTTTTCACCAGCGGCAGGGTGATCTCCACATCCGTCCCCACGTTCCGCGTGCTGTACATGCAGATTCCGTATTCCTCGCCGAACAGGAGCTTGATTCTGTTGTTGACATTGACAACGGCGATGCCTCCGTGGGCCTCGCTGTCCGGCTTGATGTAATCCAGGATCGTGCGGCTCAGCTTGTCGTCGATTTCCCGGAGCCGTTCCTCCGTCATGCCGATTCCGTTGTCGGAGATCGTGATAATCAGCCGGGTCGCGGTCGTTTCTATTTTGATGCTCACATTGCCGTCCCCGATTTTCCGCTCGATCCCGTGGTAAATCGCGTTTTCCACAATCGGCTGAAGGGTCAGCTTCGGCAGCTTGCAGGACATGATTTCCCTTTCGCTTTCCGGGTCGTATTCCACGCTGAGGTTTAGCCTTTCCCCAAAACGGTAGCGCTGGATGATATAATAATTGTTGACGTTGGTGAGCTCCTCCTCCAGCGTCACCAGATTTTCCACATTGGAAATGGTGTAGCGGAAGAAGGTAGCCAGCGCCTCCGTCATTTTGGACACGTTTTCAAGACCGGCGTTCAGTGTTTCCCCGCGGATTCCCTCGAGCGTATTGTAAAGGAAGTGGGGGTTGATCTGGTTCTGCAGGGCGAGGTACTGCGCCTGCTTTTTGGTCGCGTTGACCAGCTCGTCCGTATTCATGATCTGCTCCACTTTTTGGGTCATCTCTTCGATTTCCGGGCTCAGCAGCACCTTCTGGTCAAAAAGGGCGTCGATGGTATAGCCCGTTAAGAACAGGCGCAGGACCTTTGCGCTTTCCAGATAAGGCCGGTAAATCCACCGGTAAAAAACATACGCCGCCGCGCCCAGCACGGCATACCCAGCGACGGCAAAAAAGAGATGGCGCCCCTCCCGAACGGCAGTTGCCGTAAAGACGGTCAGGAAGATCAGCAGAAGCGCAAACAGGAGCAGGAACATCCACGCGGCGCGGCTGGAAAGATACCTTATTTTTTGTATTTTCATTTCATCAACCCCGGATCAGGAGTAGAGTTTTCGGTACTCGTTCGGCTTTAACCCAACACTTTTCGTAAAGCCTTTGGTAAAATTTTTGAGGTCGCTGTAGCCCACCTGCTCACAGACGGCGGCAACCGTCAGATTGGATTCCCGCAGGAGGTCCTTCGCCCGGTTCATACGGATTTCGGAAAGGTAATTCACAAAATTGTTTCCGGTCTCCTTCTTAAACAGCGTGCTGAAATAAGTAGGATTGAACCCCACGATCCCGCTGACTTCCTCCAGCGTGATCGGCTTGCTGAAATTTTCCTGAATATATTCCTTTGCCACCCGGATCGGTCTGGTATCCGCCTGCTTTTTCTCCTCAATAATCACTTCCATGGATTCGCCCACCATGACGGACAGGTACTCAAACAGCCGGTCAATGGAGCTGCAGCGGTCCGCGTGAATGCAGAATTTCTCATAAAATTCCTGCCCGTACTGAATCTGTATCTGGTTGTTGCGAAGGTGGAGCAGGTACATTTCACAGACGTGCTTCACCAGAGAGAAAATTTCCGCCCCGCTCAGGTTTTCCGTCCCGAGCTGCTTTTTTAACCCGGTGATGCAGTTCAGCACGGCGTCTTTTTTCAGCACTTCCACCGCCGCGCCCATCGTTTTATTCAGCTCCGCCAGCAGAACGCCCACCCGCTGGGGGTCCTTATGTACGGTTACGTCCTCGATCAGCCTGCCCGTGCCCTCGATCAGCCTTTGCCCCACGGCGTACCGGGCCGCCCGGAAGCTTTCTTTCAGTTCGCCGACGTCTTCCACCACGCTGCCCGCGCCGATTGTAAAGTCGTGCTGTTCAAACGAGGCTTTCTGCACCATCAGCTCGTCAAAGACCGCTTTGATCTGCTTGCGCACGGCCTTTCTGTTTTCCGGGCCATAATTCAAAACGCAGTAGGTGATGCTGTCGTCCAAATCCATTTCCATATCGAAACACAGCTCTTTCAGCTGCGTGTTCAAAAGCCTCATGACCGTTTCTTCCAGAATCTGAATGGTGTTGTTGTACTCGTCTTCAAATCCGCAGTCGATTTTTACCGCGCAGACCTGAAACAGTCCCGGCTGAAAAGCGTAATGATAGCTTTCGTTGACCTCTTCTATTGTCAGATCCTGTGTGGTCATCCCTTTTCTCAGCAGCCGTTCCGCAAACAAGCCTGTACGCAGCTTGTTCACGTCGTTTTTCAGGCGTTTTTTCAGCTGTTCCTCATTGTTCAGCCGCTCCGTGCGCTTCAGGTACCGGTCGCGCATCTTGTTGAGGGAGGCCAGAAAATCCTCCTTCCTGATCGGCTTTAAAAGGTAGTCGCTCACCCCGTATTTGATTGCGTTCTGCGCATATTCGAAATGATGGTATCCGCTGATAATAATAAAGTCCAGATCCTGCCTGACGTTTGTGGCGCGCCGGATCATTTCCAGCCCGTCGTAGCCCGGCATGCGGATATCCGTAATCATCAGATCGGGCAGAAGCTTTTCCACCATGTCCAGCGCTTCCACGCCGTTATGCGCAATTCCCACGATTTCCATATCCAGCGAAGCCCAGTCGATCAGACCGCGGATCAGCTGGCATACGTTTTCCTCATCGTCCGCTATAATGACCTTTATCATACCTTCCTCCTTCTGTCTGCCTGAAAAATGACCGTCAGCAAGAAAACATCTCCGACTCAACGACTGCGCAGATCAAATGGTAAACGGCCAGATGATATTCCTGAATACGGTAGGTTTCCTGCGCAGGGACAATCAGGCTGAAGTCGGCAAGCCGGGCGATCTTCCCGCCGTCGCGCCCGGTCAGGGCGACCGCTACCGCGCCCGCCGTTTTTGCCGCCATCAGCGCATAGGCCACATTGGCCGCGTTGCCCGAAGTGCTGATTCCGATGACCGCGTCCCCTTTTTTCGCGTAGCCCATCACCTGCTGCGCGTAAACCAGCTCCGGGTCCGCGTCGTTGCCGAAAGCCGACAGCAGAGCGGCATGGGCGTTCAGCGAAATGGCCGGAAGCCCGCCCTGCAGCTTTTCCGCCAGCAGGGCCCCCTCGTTCCCGAAATCTTCCTTCAGCCGCCTCTGTGTGTCCGGGTCCAGCGGCCTTTTCAGCAAAAAGCCCTTCATCAGCTCGCCGACGATATGGTCGCCGTCCGCGCAGCTTCCCCCGTTGCCGCAGACCAGAAGCTTCCCTCCGCCGCGATACACCCCCACGAGGATCTCGCAGACACGGCGGATATCTTCCCGCAAAGGCAGCAAATCCCGATGCCGGTCAAAAAACTGCCGGCAAAATTCCAGTGTGCGTTCTTTCATGTCCATTCCTCCCATCCCAAATGATAGCCGGCGACGACTAAGCCGGCGATATCCCCGACCGATTCCGAAAGCCGGCTCGGCAGGATTCTGCACGCCCCGCGGACCGCGGGGAGCGTTTCCCTCTCGATGACCTCCTGTGCGTAGGGCCAGATTTCGTCGTAGCTCCGCACAAAGATGCTTCCGATCACAATACACTCCGGATTGAGAATGTCCATTATGACGGACAGGCCCTTCCCCAGCTGTAATCCAACCCTTTTTAAAATTTCCCTTGCCAGCGGGTCGCCGTCTTTCGCGGCCGTTCCGACCTGTGCCGCCGTGATCCGCTCAAGGTCCTCCGGGTTCCCGCAAAGCTCCGGTTTCCGGCCCGTTTGATACTCTTCGCGGATCATGGACCGGGCCAGCTGGGCGATGCCTCCGCCGCTGCAAAAGCCTTCTAACGACCCCATCTTTCCGTATCCCGCCGGGCCGTAGTCCGAAAGGCGGATATGGCCGATTTCCCCCGCCATGTCACAGGCGCCGGCATACAGGCGGTTGTCCAGAATCAGGCCGGCCCCCAGCCCCGTGCCGAAGGTGATGAAGATCATGCTGGACATCCCTTTTCCCGCGCCCAGTTTCCATTCCGCAAGGGCACAGGCGTTGGCGTCATTGCAGAGCCAGACGGGGATCCCGGTTTCCCGCTGAAAATACTCCGTAACGTGAATCCTGTCCCAGCCCGGCAGATTCGGCGGGGAAAGGATGGTCCCCGTCCGGCTGTCCAGCGGACCCCCGCAGCTGATCCCGATCCCTTCGATTTTTTGCCCGTTTCCCTTTTCCACACAGGAACGAACGTCCTGCGCCAAAGCTTCCAGCATTTCCGCCGGGGAATACGCCGCTGTTTTCCTGACTTCGCACTTATGTACGGCGGCGGCGCCGCTTTTTGAGAGTTCTCCCAGATTGACGGCGCATTTCGTTCCCCCGATATCGATGCCTATTACCAGCATATTTTTCCCTCCCGTTAGATGAACGCTCCTCATCCGGCTCATCTTCGCCGAATGAAGACGTTCCCTGCAATTGCAAAATTACTCTTTCAATGACAGACCTTTCCATTCTGCATCCTTAGTATATTCTAATAGAATATCATTTTCAAGAAACAAAGTCGCAGCGTGCAGAACCGCGGGGGATTTCTTCCTGCGGCCGCCGGGATTGATCCGGGGCTCCGGCCGACCCGCAAAGCGCCTTTGAGCCAAAAGTCAAGCCTTGTATCGGGAAAATATTTCGGGTATAATTGTTTTTCGTGTCACATAGTGGAAAGGATTGATTCGATGGACGAAATTAACGAAATATTCTGTGGTGACAGCTATACCCCGTTTCTGGATTACTGCGAGCTTCACAATTACAAGCGCATGTCCGACCTGATGAGCTGCCGGTTTGAGGAACTGCCGGAGCTGCTCGGCATTTCCTCTATCCTGCTCAGCCGCATCAGGGCCATATGCGTCCTTTATTTTAAAAAGCATCCGGAATGCCGCGCCGTCTCAAAACCGTCAAAAGCAAGGGCTTCTTCGAAAATGGACGACCTGCCGGACCGTCTGCTGGTCGTTTTTCAGCAGAATGCCAATAAGCTCATCCATATTTCCGAAATTACCAAGGACCTTGGAAAGGGTGTAAAACGCAGCGACATCATCCATGTGCTGGAGCATCAGAGCTGGTGTAAAATTGTAGATGGCAGCACCTTCTTTTACTCCCCGACCGACTGAATATCCCCAATGCAGATTTTTCAGACGGTCCCGATAAAACGGAAGCCGAGCCTGTTTACAGAACGCCCTCTCATTTACCTGAGAGGGCGTTCTTAAGCTGTAAACAGCATTTCCAATCATTTTCATTTACTTGCTGGATGTTATCGCTGAAATCGTTCCGGAGGCCTGGCTGGCAAGCTCCTGTCCGCCGGACTGCACGTCGGAAACCACTCCGGAAACCTGACTGCCCAAATCTTTTGTGTCGGATTCCACTTTCGACACAACGCCGGACACTGTGCTGTTCAGATTTGCTCCGCTGGATGCGCCCGGCAAATACCGGCATCCGGAAAATACGGAAAGCATAAGAACTGTGACGATCAGCAGGAAAACCATTTGTTTTTTCATATTGTCCCTCCTTTCTGTTTATATCTTCTCCATTTTTAAAATAAAATGCAGTCCCACACGATTTCCTTTCCGCCGTACGGCCCAAAATAAATTTGTCACATTTTGTTACATACCCTAAAAATACAGAGCTTCCGCCGAATATATAGTGGGAGGAATCGGCAATGACACAAGAAGAAATTAAAAAGCTTGACAAAAAAATCCGTGCAATTTCAGATCCTTTCGGAAAAGGATTCCCTTCTTTTCAAAGAATGCTTTGGGAAATGGCCGTAAAAAAGGATATTAACGAAGAGGCAGTATTGCGCGAATACCTTATCTGGAAACGCAGCAAAAAATAATCCTTCCGAAAACCTGCTCTTGAAAGGCTATATCCTTCCTTTCATCCTCGCGTTTTCCGTATCGTCGGAATTTTCTCCTTCATTGAGGCTGTGGGCGTGTTCCATGGCCTCCGCTGCGCTGTTCCATTTGCTTTCCTGCTGCCAGGTTCCGGAATCCGTATAATATCCCACCGCCCAGATTCCCGGTTCGGATTTTTGGTAAATATACAACTGCTGTCCCCCCTTTTCATTTATGGATGACACCTATCAGTTTTTCCATAAATTCCGGAAATATCGGCTGATGGATCAAATCGTCGTTTTCTATCGCGTCTGCCGACGCAAGAAAGGTTGTTTTACAGGGCGGAAATCCCACAGAAGCGGCGGAACATTCCAGCGGCGTATTGAAATATGCCTGAAGATAGGATAGAATCATTTTAATGTGATTTTAATTTTTGACAAATTCCCTTTAAAGTTTTATTTGTTAGAATGCAAGCATACCCGGCTGAGGGAAAACCGATCGCGAGAGACGGTTTTCATGAGGGCTTCCGACAAATAACGAAGGAGAAATTTTTATGACGACACTGGAGCAAGTAGAAAAACTGCGCGAAAAGGCAAACGTAAGCTATGACGAAGCAAAAGCGGCATTGGACGCGACAAACGGCGACCTGCTGGAAGCGCTGATCTATCTGGAAAAACAGGGAAAAGTGACCGCCCCGGCCGGCGGCGGCTGCTACAGCAGCGCCAAAACAGAGGACCGGGATCCGCCGGCGGGCGCGGAACCGGGCCGGGCGTATACGGGCCCGGAATATCATCGCGGAGAATCCTTTTCCTCCCTGATGAGAAAGTTCGGGAGATTTCTGATGAAGGTGATCCGCATAGGCAACACCAACTATTTTGAAGTCCTGAAAGGGCCGGAAAGCAAAGCGTGCATCCCGGTTTCCGTTCTCGTGCTTCTTCTCATCTTCGCGTTCTGGGTGACCGTTCCGCTGGTGATCGTGGGGCTGTTCTTCGGCCTGCGCTACCGCTTCAGCGGCCCCAATTTCAGCGGTGACACGGTAAACCACGCCATGGACAGCGCCGCGGACGCCGCGGAAAGCATCAAGAATTCCATCAACCAAAAATAATGGGAAACGGCAGGACTGACAATGGGTGCAAACATACTGATTGTTGAGGACGAAGAAAAAATCGCCCGCTTTGTCGAGCTGGAGCTCGGCTACGAGGGCTATGCCACAACGAAAGCATTTGATGGAAGAACGGGGCTCGAGCTTGCCGAATCCGGCAGGTTCGACCTCGTTCTGCTGGATATCATGCTGCCAAAGCTGAGCGGAATGGAGGTGCTGCGCAGACTGCGCCGGACCTCCTCCGTGCCGGTGATCATGCTGACGGCGCGCGACAGCGTAATGGATAAGGTCTCCGGACTGGACAGCGGGGCGAGCGATTATATTACCAAGCCCTTTGCCATTGAAGAGCTTCTCGCAAGAATTCGCACCGCGCTGAGAAAAACAATGCCGCAGCAGGAAAACACGGTGCTTTCCTGCTGCGGCGTCACGCTGGATACCGCGCGGCGCACCGTTACGGTGAACGGCGCGCCCGTGGAGCTGACCAAAAGGGAGTTTGACCTTCTTCATTACCTGATGAAGAACAAGGGGCTGGTGATTTCCCGCGAAACACTGCTCGAAAACGTCTGGGGCTTTGATTTCACGGGCGAGACCAACGCCGTCGACGTCTATGTGCGGTACCTGCGCGGAAAAATCGACGATGTCTTCGGGCTGAAACTGATTCAGACCGTCAGAGGAGTGGGGTATGTGATCAAAGATGAACAGTGAGCCGGCCAGCAGCCCCGCCAGCCGGCTGGGCGACAAGTTTAAATTTTCCATTGTCCTGAAGCTCAACGCGCGGCTTTTCCTGCGCGTCCTCAGCCTGTTTCTCACCCTCGACATCATCCTGTGCATTCTCTGCGCGACGGGACTTGCCATGCTCAGCGAGCAGTCGGCTGGAAATGCCGCCGAAATTCTGAGCAAAAGCGGGCTGCCCCCGCAGTCGGATCGGGCATGGCTTGCCGAGGCGGGAATCAATGTATCGGAAAATCAGGGAAATCCGGAGGGGATTCGGTTCGCGATCCCCGGCTTTCTGCAGAGCCGCTTTTCAAAGCTGACGGCAAAGGGCGTGCGCAGCATTGTGTTTCCGGCTGCGCCCGGGCTTTCTTTCGGGAAATACCTGGAAGGCGCCGTTTACAGGGTTTCGGCCGAAATCAACGGGCAGCCCTACCTGATTTCCGTCACAAACGCCGCCGCCATCCGGATGATGGAATCCGCCTTCCTCATTCTTCTCGTGCTGGAGCTGCTCCTGCTTCTGGGAGGGATTTCCCGCGGAGCCAGAGTGATCCGGAGAACGCTGCGGCCGATTGAAGAACTGGCTGAAACCGCGAGGAACCTCAACACCGGCGGCGCGCTGACGCCCGAACAGCTGGAATCGCTGGCGGGCAAGCTGGACGGGATCAACGCCGCCCGGCTGGATACACGGATTGCGGTGGGTGAAACGCAGAACGAGCTGAAAACGCTTGCATCCGCCATCAACGGGATGCTGGACCGGATCAACGAGTCCTACCGGTCCCAGGTGCGCTTTGTTTCAGACGCGTCCCACGAGCTGAGAACGCCGATTTCCGTGATTCAGGGCTACGCAAACCTGCTGGACCGCTGGGGGAAAAACGACGCGAAAACCTTGCAGGAATCCATCGACGCCATTAAGGACGAAACCGCAAACATGAAGGCGCTGGTGGAACAGCTTCTGTTTCTGGCCCGGGGCGACAACAACACCATGGCTCTTCAGATCGAGCGGTTTGACCTGTCCGCCCTTGCCGCGGAGGTGCTGCGGGAAACGCAGATGATCGACTCGGGGCACGAGTACGAATCCCATCTCTCCCCCGTTTTCGTCAACGGAGACGTGGCGCTGATCAAACAGGCGCTGCGGATTCTGACGGATAACGCCATCAAATACTCTCCCGCCGGGAAAAAGATTACGATCTCCGTTTCCGGTGAAGATGGCCGTGCCAGACTGACGGTACAGGATGAAGGCATCGGAATCCCTTCCGAGGCGGTCCCCCGCATTTTCGACCGCTTCTACCGCGCCGACGAATCCCGCGCGAGGGCTACGGGCGGAACGGGGCTGGGGCTGTCCATCGCGAAATGGATCGCGGAGCGCCACGGAGGGCATCTGGAGGTTCTGAGCCGGGAGGACATCGGCACCCGCATTTCCATGATCCTTCACGCCGCCGCGGAAAAATAGACAAAGCTAAGGCCTGAGCCCCAATGGAGGGTTCAGGCCTGTTTTTATATAAATCCGAAACAGGATGGTTAAATTTCATCAGTATTTTTATTATATAATGAAAGAAATAAAAATTCAAGAGGAAAATTCAATATTAGTAATTATTATTATTTTATACAAAAGGAGATGCTTTTTTCCATCTAAAATCTACTTTTTGCGGATAGATTAAATGCCAAAAACAGGCTATACTATAGTCACAGAAAAGAAATAGCTCAACAGGAGGTTTTGATGATGAATGAAAAAAATGTAAATAGAAAATTGAATCCGGCGCAGGAAAGCCAGGACGAGTACGAAATTCCGGAGGAAGCCGGCTGCTCCATGGAATTTTCCGGCGGGTGCATCTTCAGCGAATAAACGGAGTGAAATTTTCCCCACTTACAAAATTGGCAGGTACATGAGAAAGGCAGAGATTGTATGGAAAAGGATTTTATGGAAGCCCTGAAAAAACGCAGGTCGTATTACGCAATCAGCAAAGAAAAAGTTCTCTCCGACGAAGAGATCATCAGCCTGATCAAGGATGCCGTGAAACACACCCCCAGCGCCTTTAATTCGCAAAGCGCGCGCACGGTCGTTCTTTTCGGCAAAGAGCACGACAAGCTTTGGGACATCACAATGGAAATATTGAGGGGCATTGTCCCCGCGAAGAATTTCGCGTCTACGGAAAAGAAAATCAATTCCTTCCGCAGCGGATACGGCACCGTTCTTTACTTTGAGGACCATGGCATTGTTGCCGGCATGCAGGAGCAGTTCCCGCTTTATAAGGATAATTTCCCGGTCTGGTCACTGGAATCTTCGGGCATGCTGCAGTTCGTCATCTGGACGGCGCTCGAGTCCAACGGCTATGGCGCAAGCCTTCAGCACTACAACCCGCTGATCGATGAAAAAGTCGCCGCAAGCTGGAACATTCCGAAAAGCTGGAAGCTTCTCGCACAAATGCCGTTCGGCAAACCCACCGCTTCCCCCGATGAAAAGACCTTCCTTCCCCTTGAAGACAGAGTCAAAATATACAGATAGCTGGAAAGCTGGGGCGTCCGAAAAGCGGACGCCCCAGCTTTCTATCGGGGAATCTTCTGTTTCCCATCTCATTTCGCAGCCAATTCCCGGCCGCTTTGAAAAACACGGCCAATCGGTTCGCCGATACCGAAATACCGGGCGGCCATCATAATGGTCGGCCTGACCCGCGCGGCGTCCGGCGTACCGTTCTCCAGGCACTGATCTTTCGCGTAAGCGGCGACGATCTCTCCCAAAAACATGGTGAAATCAAAGACAGGAATGGTCCGGATCACCTTACAAAGATAATTGACCGGACATTCTTCGATCATCGGGGCATTCCCGGTTTCGTCATAAAAAGCGGAAAAAACCCGGGACTTATCCTTGGAATTTCCGGATACGATCCCGCACAGGTCGGTTTTCCCGATCAGGCCGACGTCCGGGATATTGACACTGAAAAAACCGTTTTCACGGATTCCCTGTGTGATGTAATGCGTGTTTTTCAGCGATACATACAGGACGGGGCGCTGACTGACGACCCCGTATGCGCCGATGGTCGTATAACTCGGCTTTCCCTTGACCGTCGCGCCGGCGATCACGGTAATATAGGGTCCGTATGGAATATTGGAAATTTTCGTTTTATTCATGCAAATCACCTCTCAAATAAAATGCACTGCGCAGTGTGGAACAGTATAGCAGATAAAATCGAAAAAGAATAGACTTTTTCTTTTGGATATGTTATCGTATTGTATAGTTATGCCCACCGGGCGGCAATTCATCGGGATGGATTGCCGCCTTTTTCATTTGCCGTCCACGCTTTCGCGCACGGCTGACGGCGACACCCGTTTGGGCTGGCCGCGTATATCTAATGATTACCGTGATATAAGGAAAGACCCGCTGATCAAGCGGGCCTTTCCTTAGCTATTCTTTTGTATTTTTCAAATTGTTGACATGCTGCCCCACGGCAGCCAGCAGAAAGTAGCTTAAGCCAATTTGCTGATCTTCCATCATCTTATGGTGGAACTGATCCTGAGACAAAAATTGAGAGGTATGATAGAATTGCCCCGCATCCATTTTGGTCCCGTGGTCATTTAAAAATTTCAAATGATCTTTCACGAGACTCTGTACTCTTTCATCCTCGGCAGAGATTTGATTTCTCAATGCCTCAGACATGGTATCCATAAACCATTTTGCTTCGGCGGCATTCTCATTGAGCTCCTCGGGATCGATTTCCGCCGTTTTCAAATCAACCTGATAATTTTCCTTTAGATAGTCACTTTGAGGCTTCAGCGCTTTTTCCCAGCCCTGTTTATCAAATCCCTGAAACAAGTCCTGTTCGCTCATGGTTTCTCCTTTCAGCGCAGAACGGATGGATTTTCGGATTGTGTCGAGCAGGCGGTCGGCTCGCTGTCTTTGTGCACAAAGCAGCTTCTGCTGCCGTTCCAGGCATGTAATCCGATTGGACTCGCTCTGCAATGCTTTCTGAATTTCTTTGAGAGAAAAATCCAGTTCCCGGTAAAAAAGAATTTGCTGCAGTCGTTCCAATTCTTTTTTCCCATAGAGACGGTAGCCGGCTTCCGTCACCCGACATGGGAGGAGCAGACCTATTTTGTGATAATAGTGAAGGGCTTTAATCGTTACGCCCGTCATGGCAGATACTTCTTTCACCGTGTATTCCATCTTTTCACCCCGCAAGCTAATAGTACTCTATGACCCAAGGGGAGAGTCAACAGGTTTTTAATCATTTTAAAAAGTTTTTAATAATCCTATTATCCCCGCTGTGCAGTCAGATGTCAAACAACAAAGAAATCTTTGATTTTTGCTGATTTTTAGGGATCCCATGGTGCGGCGGCGATAGGCCGTGAAAAGATATGAAAAGAAAGCCGGTGAAAGACAGATCGAAAGATAGCTGTTTCCGCTGAACGCAAAAACAACGCCGGAAAAACCGGCGTTGTTTTTTTTGTGTTCCGTTACTGGAGTTTCCCGCCCTCAATCACCACGTCATCCGCGGAGACGGAGTCACCGTAGGCCGGTTTCAGTGTGGCGTCATAGGCCTCGTGAATGAAGTTTTCCTTGCCCAGTGCGGTCAGCTCATTGTTGACCCAGTCAAGAAGCTCCTTGTCGCCCTTTTTCACCGCGGGCGCAATCGTGTCCTGTTCGCCCAGCGACGAAACCCCGACCGTATAGCCGCTGTTTTCTCTCGCCCAGGCAAACAGCAGGGTGTTGTCGTGCGCAAGAGCGGCGCCGCGGCCGTCCTTCAGCGCCTGAAACGCCTCGGTATTCTGGTCGTATTTGAGCAGCTCAATATCCGGATTGTTTTTCGTGAAGTACGTTTCCGCCGTCGTCCCCTTGTTGACGATCAGCTTTTTGCCCTTGAGCTGGGAGACATCGGTAATCTGGCTGCCGTCCGGAGAAACCACTCCGAGCGCGACCTTCATGTACGGATTTGCGAAATCGACCTTTTCTTTTCTCTCGTCCGTTACGGTAAAGTTGGCCATAATCAGGTCCACCTTGCCGGACTGCAGGTACTCTACGCGGCTCGCGGCTTCCACAAGGACAAATTCGACCTTGTTTTCGTCACCCAGAAGGTCTTTTGCAAAGCGCTTCGCAATGTAAACGTCAAATCCCTGATTTTTTCCCTGAGCGTCGACATACCCGAAAGGAGGTTTGTCGCTGAACACTCCTACCTTGATTTTTCCGTTCTGCTTGATGGTTTCCAGCGAGGATTTCCGGGTCCCCTGCTGGGAGCAGCCTGCAAATGTTCCCAATGCCAGTACGACCGCCAGCACGGCGGCAAGAATTCTGCCTGTCTTTTTCATAATTAACCCTTCTCTTCATCAAAATTAAAAATATTCAGAAACTGTTTTGCCCTGTCGGTTTTCGGATCGGTAAAAAAGAGCTCCGCATTGGATTCCTCTACAATCTTCCCTTCGTCAATAAATACGACCTTATCCGCAACCGCTCTGGCAAAACCCATTTCATGGGTAACAATCACCATCGTCATGCCCTGCTTCGCAAGGCCGAGCATTACGTCGAGCACCTCGCGCACCATTTCGGGGTCGAGCGCCGCCGTGACCTCGTCGAACAGCATTACCTCCGGATTCATACACAAGGCGCGCACGATGGCCACACGCTGCTTCTGTCCGCCGGAAAGCTGGCGGGGATACGCGTTTTTTCTGTCCAGAAGTCCGATGCGCTCCAACAGCGTTTCCGCCTGCCGCCGGGCTTCTTCCCGGCTCCGCTTCTGCACCTTCAGAGGGCCGAGCAGAATGTTTTCCAGAATCGTCATATGCGGGAAAAGATCATAGCTCTGAAAAACTATCCCGATTTTCTGCCGGACCAGATGCCACTGTGTCCCGGCGGAGGAAATAGGCTGACCGTCAAGGCTGATCTCCCCCGACTGTATCGGCTCAAGGCCGTTGATACATCGCAGCAGGGTGCTTTTCCCGCAGCCGGAAGGCCCGAGAATGACGACGACCTCGCCCTTGTGGACCTGCAGGTCGATCCCGTCCAGCACGGTTCTGTCGTCGTAACTTTTATGAAGCTGTTTGATTTCAAGAAGAATATCTTTCTCCATTTTTTACCTCCTCAGGACTGCCATTTCCGTTCCAGCCGTTTGGACAGGAGCGAAACAGGATAACAGACTGCAAAATACAGCAGGAATATAAAGCCGTATATCCAGAAGGATGCCGTGGGTACCTCTAAAATGGACCGCTCGATAATCTGCTGGCCCACCTTCAGGACCTCCACCACCCCGATCAGCACCACCAGCGAGGTGGTCTTGATCATGCGCGTCGCCAGGTTGATCGCGGCGGGCAGCAGACGCCGCACGGTCTGCGGAATAATGACATAGCGGTAAATCTGCACGTTGGTCAGTCCAAGGGCGGCGCCGGATTCCCTCTGATGTTTCGGCAGGGATTCCACCGCGCCGCGGACAATGTCCCCCATTTCCGCCGTGCCCCAGAGGGAAAAAACCATGATGGAGACGACCTCCCCGCCCAGCTCCAGATTCAGAGTAAAATAAAAGATAAACAGCCACACGAGAATCGGGATGATGCGCACCGCTTCCAGATAAATCCGGCAGACGGAACGAACGGCCTTCCATTTCGACGTCATCACAATACCCAGCACAATCCCGAGAACGCCGGAAATCAGAACGGAAACCAGCGCGATCCGCGCCGTCACCAGCAGCCCGTTCAGCAGGCGGAGAAGGTTCGAGCCTTCGAAAATAACGTTAATTCCCGAACTGGCCATAGCGCACCTTCCTTTCCAGAGCGGACAGAAGCAGGGATACCGGCAGCAGAAGCAGCAGATAGAACAGCACGAGCAGGGTGAGCGCCTCCGTAGTCGAATAATACATGCCGATCAGGTCCTTGGCGACAAACATCAGATCCGGCAGCGCCACCGCGCTGACGATCGACGTCTCTTTCATCAGGAAAATCGCGTTGGCTTCCAGAGCGGGCATGGAAACGGAAAACGCCTGAGGGAAAATGACATAGCGCACCAGCTGCGCGCGGGAAAGGCCGATACTGAGCCCCGATTCGATCTGGGTTTTCCCCACCGCCTCCAGTCCGCTGCGGAACGCTTCCGCCATATAGCTTCCGCCCAGAAAAGTCAGCCCCGCAACCGCGCAAAGCTCCGCTTCCAGCTTCAGCCCGATCTGCGTCAGTCCGTAATACAGGAAGAACAGCTGTATCAGCGACGGGGTGTTCCTGGAAAACTCAATATAAACCTTCACAATGGATTTCAGCACGCGGACCCGGTAATAAATCGCCAGGCTGCAAAGGAAACCCACCAGAAGCGACAGCGCAATTGCCCACACGGAAATGGTCAGCGTCAGCTGCGCCGCTTTCCAATAGAGAGGCAGGCTCTGTACAATAAAGCCGAAGTTCAATGAAATCCGCCTTCCTTTTGTGATTTAGCCGCAAAGCTTCAATGCTTTGAGAAAATCCGGGATACCGGCTTCAAAGCTGATCCCGAAGCGGAAATCCGAACCCGCCGCCCGGGTCCGGCGGATCCCTTCCACCGTAAAATCGGCGGCGATCCGGGCCGCCTTTACAAGCGGAAAATCGTTCAGAAGCGCGGCGAACAATGCGCTTGCGAAAACGCCCTCCGCTCCGCGGCAGTCTCCTTCCGTACAATCGGAAAGGACATAATCGATTTCTCCGTTTTTCGTGTCGTAAACGGCGGCGCCCGGATGGGCCGCGTCGAAGCGGACGCCGGTCAGAACAATTTTTTCCGGGCCAAGCCCGCCCAGCTTCTTTAAAATACTGTCAACATAAACTCTTTTGTACGGCCCTTTCAGATACGGTTCGTTCAGCAGAAGAGAGGCTTCCGTCAGATTCAGCACAAGGATATTCGCTTTGCCGCAGAGGTTTCTCATTTCCGCCGGGAACGTGCCGCCCAGGTGCGGATACAGCTTTCCGCCGTCTGCCATGTCCGGGTTCACAAGAACGAGCGCATCCTCCTTCTGAAACCCGTCGATCAGGGCGAATACGGCTTTTACCTGTTCCGGGGAGCTCAGATCACCGGTACAGATCCCGTCAAATTTCAGCCCAAGGCTTTTCCAGTGCTCCTGAATTTTGGGGATATCCCCCGCAAGACCGCGATATGTACAGTCCGGGAATCCGTCCCTGCGGGCGGACAGCACCGCGGTGGGAAGCACGGCCGTTTCGATTCCCGCCGCCGAAAGAATGGGCAGCGCAACCGTCAGCAGGCCTTTCCCGAAGCAGGGCAGGTCATGGATCGCCAAAGCCCTCTTCCGGGGTCTCTCCCTCGCTCCGGTTTGATCAATTCGTCTGAACAGGGTGTTTATGAACTGGGACCGCATCTTGCCACCGCCTCGTGCTTATATTAAACATATATTTTTAGTAGTTATTATATGCGCTATCCTCACTTTTGTCAACAGGAAAATCAAGATTCCCTGAAAATGACGATGTGCGGAAAAATCGGGAAAACCAGCTTATTTCCCGACCGACATAAACTATTAATGAATTTTTAACAGAATCCCATTTAAAATGGGATATAATATTATTTACAGCATCTACAGTCGATTCTGCAACAAGTTTGCGTTTCTCCCCCGCCGAAGGCGGGGGAGAAACATGTTCTGTCTTTCAAACTGAAAACGGAAAAGTTTGAAAACAGAGAAGGTTCATGATCGCACGGAAGGGAGATATCAATTCATGAATATCAAAACAAAATCGAAAACGAAAAAAGGAATCGTTTGCGCGGCGGTCCTTTGTCTGGCGGCCCTGCAGGTCACATCGGCAAGCCCGGTGCAGGCCCTCGGCGCTCCGGATGTTTCCGTCAGCGCGGCGTCCTCTCTGGTGGATGAGATCAAAACCACCGTCGCGTTCGGACTCACCCAGAAGGAATTGATATACACCGATCAGTCCGGCAAGAGGCTGACCTGCTTTATCATGGAGTACAATCCGCAGCAGGCCGGCGTGACCCTTGCGGCGGGCACTCCGCACGACGGAACGAAGATCGGCCTCGCCACCGTACGGGATCAGGCGGGCGCCGCGGTCCGAAACGGAAAACAGGTGGTTGCCGCCATCAACGCGGATATGTACAATATGAGCACGGGCGACCCGTGGGGCGTAGTGGTCAAGGACGGGGCCGAAATCCACTCCTATGCGCCGGTGCGCACCTGGTGGAAATTTTTCGGCGTTAAAAAAGACGGCTTCCCGATTTACGGAGACCGCCGGACTTACGAAGCCAACAGGGGAAACATCCAGCAGGCGTTGGGTATTCACAGTATTCTGGTCGACGGCGGCATCGTCGTCAACACGGACCTGACGTCCACGCTTGCCCCCCGCAACGCCGTGGGCGTGCGCAGTGACAACTCCGTTTTCTTCCTGCTGGCGGACGGCAGAAAGGACCCGTATTCCCACGGGCTGACGCTGCAGCAGACCGCGCAGCTGATGAAAGACCTGGGAGCGGTGTGGGCCGGAAACCTGGACGGCGGCGGCTCGTCCACCCTGATGACCAGGACCCCCGGGGAAACCGCGCTGACCGTAAAGAACCATCCTTCCGACGGCTGGGAGCGCGCCGTAGCCAACTCGTGGCTTTTCATCGCCAACCCGAAGCCGGACGGCGTCTTTGTCTCCGCCGCGCTGACGCCCTATGACAAAACCTATTCCCCGAAATCCATCGTTCCGGTCACGGCGAAGGGTCTGGATTTCTCAGGCGCTCCGGCCGCCCTTCCCAAGAGCGGATTGAGCTGGGCGCTGTCCGATTTCAGCTTCGGCAGCATCGGCCAGGACGGTGTTTTCTCCTCCAACGGCAAAGAGGGGCAGGTACAGGCACAGCTTTGGTACAACGGCCGGATCGTCGGTTCCACCTATATTGAGATCGCCACACCGGACAATTATGTCTCCGTCGGCACCGTCTCGCCGAACGCCGGGAAAGACGCCGGCCTGACGGCCACCTATCAGGGACGCGAGGTCATCCTGACCATGAACAAATCGGACTGGTGATTTTCAGACGCAAAAATGCTGTCCCGGTTAAAAACCGGGACAGCATTTTTGCTCGGGAAGGTTAGTTCCCGTATCCGCTCTGCCCTTCTTTGCCGAATTTCGCTCTGGCGCTCTCGGCCTGAGGGTCGTGCCTGATGTGCTTCTTATCCGTTTTCGCCTGTTTTTTGTCGCTGCCGCCCTTCTTGTCCTTCTGTGTATGGCTCATTGAAATCCCCCTTCCGCCTTATTCGTATTCGATTTTAAAGCCGGTGTGCTCAATGCAGTCCTTGATCTCCTCTTCCGTCGCGGGCTCATTGTACTCCACCTTGACCGAACCGGTCGTCAGGTTCACGCCGACTTCCTGGACTCCCTTGATTTTGTCCAGCGCGTTTTTGATTTGGGTTTTGCACTCTTTATTCTGAATTCCCGATACGCTGCAAAGCATCGTATTCATTTTCTCTCTCCCTCGTTGTTGTTTTTTTCATGCCTGCCGTCATGCATGCCCAGTTTGCGGCCGTCGATCATCCCGGCGTCCGCATTTTCTCCGGGCTTCATTTTTCTCAGTTCCGGGCTGCTCTTTTCCCGGTCCTTCCTTCTGTTTTTGTTATTGTCCATCTTTTTTCCCTTCCCATCATGGTATTGTGCCGCCTATTTAGTATTGATGGAATGAAAAAATTTATACGGGCGCCCCAAAACGCAGAAAAGCCGCATCGGCACGAACCAATGCGGCTTAAATAAAAGGAAACAAAATCCACAATTTTGCGGCTGCGCGATTTTATCGGCAGCCTGAAACCCGGTTTACTTTACCGTGATCAATTCATATTCCCGGCTGCCCAGGCCGATCTTTACAGCGTGGTCGATGCAGCTTTTCCAGTTGGTTTCCGGATGCGTATCGGTAAAATGGTCGTGATGGCCGTGCGGCTTTTTCGACAGGAGGCTGCCGCTGAGGACGGGCTGGCGGTTGACCGCGTCGACACAGGCGACATCCAGCGCCACCGGGTCAAAGGAAGCGAACATGCCGACATCCGGAACGATCGGGATATCGTTTTCGGGGTGGCAGTCGCAATACGGGGAAACATCCACCACAAGGCTGATATGGAACTGCGGGCGGCCCTTTAAAACGGCGTACGCGTACTCCGCAATTTTGCAGTTCAGAATATCGTTCGTTTCGTCGCGCATGGGGCTGACCGCGTCGAAATTGCAGGCGCCGATGCAGCGGCCGCAGCCGACGCACTTATCGTGGTCAATCTGCGCTTTTTTATGTTCGTCAAAGGAAATCGCGTCATGCGCGCAGTTTTTACGGCACACCCCACAGCTTCTGCAAAGCTCTTTGTCCACAATCGGTTTGCCCGCGCTGTGCATTTCCATTTTTCCCGCGCGGGAACCGCAGCCCATTCCCACATTTTTCAGCGTGCCGCCGAAGCCGACGGACTCGTGGCCCTTAAAATGGGTCAGGGTGAGGAAAATATCGGCGTCCATCATCGCGCGGCCGATTTTGGCTTCCCTGACATATTCGCCGTCGATCGGGACCAGGGTCTCGTCGGTCCCCTTCAGGCCGTCCGCAATGATCGCGTGGCAGCCGGTCGCAAAGGGGTTGAAGCCGTTTTCATACGCCGCGTCAAGGTGGTCGAGCGCGTTCTTCCTTCTGCCCACATACAGGGTATTGCAGTCGGTCAGGAACACCTTTCCTCCCTGTTTTTTAATCAGGTCCACAATGACCTTCGCGTAGTTGGGGCGCAGGTAGGAAATATTGCCCGGCTCCCCGAAATGAATTTTGATAGCCGTATATTTGTCTTTAAAATCAATGGATTCCATTCCCGCTTTTTTGACCAGCTTTTCCAGCTTCTGCAGCAAATTACAGCTTGCTGTCGCGCTGAAATCCGTGAAATATACTTTTGAAGCCCCCATATTCTGTTCTCCTTTTCAGCTGAACGCATCCTGCTTCCTCCGCGGGAGGCAAAGCAGGACCGATTTTTTATTTATTATAACATAAGTTTTTCGGAAGGGAAACATCCTCTGCGCGGGAACCGGAAGAAGATCCCCGTACAGATATTCCCGCCGCGGCACAAAAAGCAACCGGTGATTCATAATGTATAAAGATTCCATCAAGAAATGGAAATTTCTATACATTTCAATAAAATCCTATCATTATTTTTCCGGAAAATCCGATACAAAATGTAGAATAAAATTGCAAAAAGGAGATATTTTATGCTAACACCGTATCAATTATCCGAAAATTCAATGGGCGGACAGTTTTTGCCATTCAAGCTGGACAATGAGATTTTTGCAATTGAAAGCACGTATGTAACGGCTATTTCCAAAATGCTGATGATTTCTCCCTTGCCCGGCACCCCGGAATACTGCAAGGGAATCGCCAAAGTGGAGGGAAAGATCCTTCCGGTCATCGACATGCGCTTAAAACTGCGCAAAAACTGCATTCCCTACAATGATGAGACACAGATCATCATGGTCAATCTGGAAGGGGCACGGAGCGGGCTGATCGTAGACACGCTGGCAGAGGGTCTGACCGTATACTCCGGATATCCCGGATATCCCGACGGATATGAGGAGCCTCTTCCAAAATCAAATCCGTATTTTAAAGGCATCATAAAAATCAGCGGCAGCCCGGCAATGGTTCTGGACTGTAAAAAGATCCTGATGGAAGACGGTATTCTTGATCTGGCGCAGCTTGTCTCTTAAGCATCCATAAAGACAGCGGCGGAAAATTCCGCCGCTGTCTTTATGAAGAAGGGCCGGTGTCACCGGCCCTTTGACCTTCTGAAAAAGTACCACGCGCAGAAAGCGGCCAGGGATACGGTGGCAACCGCGATCGCAGCCATGGAGTAAGTATCCACATACCGTACCACCGTTTCCCAGGAAGAGCCAAAAAAAGCCCCCAGATAAACCAGAACGACGTTCCACAGAAACGTTCCCAGCGCGGTCAGCGGCAAAAACATCCCCATCCTCATTTTCGCCATTCCGGCGGGGATGGAAATGAGACTCCGCACGACGGGAATAAATCGGCAGAAAAACACCGTAAACTTTCCCCGCCGGGCAAACCACGCTCCCGCGCGGTGAACGTCCTCGCTTTTTAAATGAAGGACTCTCCCCAGCTTCCCGCCCAGCAGATGCTCCAGCCGCTGCGGGCTCATCAGCCTGCCCACGCTGTACAAAACCACGGCGCCCAGAACGGAGCCAAGGGTCGCCGAAAGCACCACCCCCCATATTTTCAGGTCCGTTACCGTGGTCATGAATCCGCTGAAGGTTAAAATCACCTCTGACGGAATCGGGGGGAATATATTTTCAACCGCAATCAGCAGCGCGATTCCAAAATAGCCGTATTGGTTGATAATCCCTATGATCCAATCCTGCATTTGATCAAACTCCTTGCCTCACCTGAATCCTCAGCATTTTCCGGACATGGTGTCCGCCGTCAATTGGGAAGATATTTCTTCCCTCCGAAATAAACGAGCACGCTTCCCAGAAGAATATTAAGATAATAGCTTGAAAATCTCCAAAGGGTAATCCCCGGAATGATATACGGGCCGAAGAATTCCCGGAAGAAGAGATAGAAGCCGCCCTCCGCGCCGCCGGAAGAACCCGGCAGCGGAATGAACGACGCGGCCATCGTCACGAAGGTATCGGCCGCAACCATAGTAAACACCGGTTCCCCCTTCAGGTTGAAGCTGCGGTAAACAAAGAAGGACAGCAGGCTGGCAATCGTGATCTGGATCAGCGTGAAGAAAACCGCGGTCGCGTACAGGGCGTAATTTTTTCCGAAAAGTTTGGAGCTGTCGTGGAAAACAACAAGCTGGCCGTGCACCTGATCATAAAATTTCTGAGAGAGCTTATGAAGGTGTATTTTGTCCATAAAGCGGACGACCGCCCGCAGGATCAAATCGGTAAGCCTTTCATTCATCATAAACATCAGCGCAAACAAAATAAAAAGGCTGTTTGTAACCAGCCCGAAAACGGCGATCACGGCAAAATTACTGACTTTGGTCCGAAAATAATTCAGTTCAAACGCAACCAGAATGAAGGAGTACACAAACGTAACCCCATGGTGGATCAGGGACTTTACGGTCACGATGGAAGTAGCGGCGCCTGTTTCCATTCCCATCTTTGTCATACAGTAGACTTCCATGGGCTCCCCCGTCCCGAAGGGGGCAAGGGCGCTGTAAAAAATCTCGACCATACCGATATAAAGCGATTCCCCCAGGGTCCATGCTTTGTCAAGATGATTGCAGAGCAGATGAAGCACATATCCCTCCAGAAACCATCCGGCAAGCACCCCTGCCAGAATCCAGAGAAGCCAGACCGGCTGAAGCTCTGAAAGAACATGTCCCAGACTTTCCATCCCGTCTTCGGAAAACAGAAAAAAGGCCAGAATTCCTATCGAAATTAAGATGGTCACCGCCGAAAAAATATTTTTGGCGGTCGCCGGTTTTTTTTGATTCTGCATGGCATCCCCTTCAGATACTGTTTCCATTCATTATCACAGCATGAGTTTATATTATACAACAGAAAATTTTAAAAAAACAGCGTCCATTTATAAACAATACATGAAAACTTTATGTACAGGCTTTCATCCCATCGAAAGCCGGCTGCAGGAAGCCCTTAAACCCGGTTTTCAGCCGAAGCATCCGCAGTGATTATTTTATTATTGCTCTATCCGGCAAACAACATACATCAACCGGAAAAAACCGCCTTACGGCGGACAAAGCGCCGCATTGGCAGTTCCAATACGGCGCTTATTACAATCCGAAGGATGGAAAACGATGTCGGGGGGCTAACGCAGCACGGAGGACCATTTTACCCGCAGGATCAGGATAATGGAGATGACCGCGGCGGCATAATTGGAAAACAGGTTGCCCCAGAAAACGGAATAGAACTGCAGTGTCTGCTCCGTGGCCAGAATAAAAAGATACCGCAAAAGCCAGATGCGCAAGACCCCCAGCACCAGCGGCACGCCGGTCCGGCCAAGGCCGATAAACGCGCCCTGCACCGCCATACAGACGCCGAAGCCCACCACGGAATAGGTATAGATATGCAGCGCCCTGTTGGCTATTTCCAGCACGTCCGCCCTCTGCGTGAACAAAACCGTGAGAAAGGGGGACAGCGGTACGATCAGGCCGATGACGGCGACAGCCGTTACCGCGCTGGCTACGCACCCGATCAGGCAGGAGCGCTTCGCTTTGTCCGGCTGCTCCGCCCCGATATTCAGGCTGACCATGGTCGTTACGGCCGAGCCGAAGGCCGCCGGCAGGTTGAAGCAGACGGCGGTAATATTGTTGGCGATGCCCTGCCCGTTTAAGACCACCGCGCCGTATTTCTGGGTTTCGTTATTAATAAGGAAAAATCCCAGATTCAGCATCAGGCTGGTAAGCATGGCGGGGACCCCCACCTTGAAAAGCTGGGAAAGCAGCCGTTTGTCAAACCGGAATCCCTTCAGGCTGAGCTTGTCCTCCCCTTTCCTGACAAACAGCTCATAGAACATCCAGCCGCAGATCAGGAAGTTGGCGCAGAACGAGGACAGCACGCAGCCGACTACCTCCAGCCGCAGCCAGACGACGAATATGATATTAAAAATAATTTTCAGGAGGAGCATGAGCAGCATGCGGATAAAGGTAGCCTCCGGTTTCCCGGTAGCGTTTTTGATCGCGTTGTAGATGCTCTCCAAAAAGGAAAAGGGAAGAACAAACGCATAAAGGCTGATATACAGCATGACATTGTGCGATATTTCGGGATCCACATTGGCCGAAATCGGAAACGCCACCAGCGCGGACAGGGGCGCGATACAAAAGCCCATGGTAAAGGCAAACACGACGATCTGCGCGGAAATGCTCCGCACCCGGTCAAAATCGCCGTGACCGTTCGCCTGGCCGATAATGGCCATCGCCGCCACGCTCAGCCCCTGGGCCAGCGCCGTCATCATGTTGATGACGGGTTCGCTGTAGGTGACCGCGCTCGCGACCAGCGTTCCCGCCGCATTATTGATAAAGAGTCCGTCCGTCAGCGGCATCAGGGACTGTATGACGCTCATCATCAGCGTTGGCAGTGACAGCATCATCAAGGTCTTCAATATGTTTCCGTGCAGAATCAGATCCCGCCGCTGCTCGGTGCTCTGATGTAAAAATTCAAGTTTCAATCTAAACTAAACCCGCTTTCTGTCTGTGAGTTTTTATTGTAACATGATGAAATCGGGTTTTCAAGACAGAAATTCCTTCTTTTCGCGTTTCTTCGGGAAAATTTGAACCGCCGCGCGAAAAAGAAGCCGCGCCGGGTATTTCTTCCAAAACGGAAGCCATACCGGGCACGGCCGGGTTAGATGGTGAAAGCACCCCGTCTGCCGCCCTGCGTACGCAGCGTCACTGTTTTTCGAGCAGCTCGATGAACGCCTTCATATATTCCGGCAAATCCGGCGGGCGGCGGCTGGAAACGATATTGCCGTCCACAACCACCGGAAGGTCGTACCAGACGGCCCCGGCATGAATCAGGTCATCCTTGATGCCCGGAGTGCTCGTGACCTTTTTCCCCTGCAGGATATCCGCGGAAGCCAGGACCCACCCCGCGTGGCAGATATGCCCGATGGGCTTTTTCCGCCGGTCCATCGAGCGGACCATTTCCAGAACCTCCGGAAAACGCCTTAATTTGTCCGGCGCCCAGCCGCCGGGTACCAGAAGCGCGTCGTAATCCTCAATGCGGATATCCCCGAACGCATAATCGGAAACCGCCGGAACACCGTATTTGCCGACATACTTTTGGTTTGCCCTTTCGCCGGCCAGATGGACGGTGACGCCCGCTTCCCGGAGCCTCAGCACCGGATACCACAGCTCCAGATCCTCAAAATCGTCCGAAATCAGGCAAACGGCTTTCAAGTCCTTTTTCATGGAAATTCCCTCCTTTTTCTGCTGTTTAGATTGATTATAATATTACGGCCCGGATTTATCAATAAGGAAAATCAGCGGCTTTTTAAGAACCCATTCTCTTTTTCTTCCCCACGACCATGGAAACCGCGAAAAACGCGACCGCGAAGCCCGCCTCGATCAGCATGGCGACATAGACTTCGGAAAGGCTGGAGAAGCTGAAACTGGCCAGTGAAGAAATCTGATTATTCGCTTTGACATACCAGTAGGTCGGGGTAAAGCTGGCGATTTTCAAAACGGTGGAATTCAGGAATTCCTGCGGCACAAATACTCCGCTGATAAAGCAGGGGCCAAGGGTAACAACGTTGCAGACCGCCGAAATCGCTCCGCGATTTTTCAGCAGATTGCCAATGAGAAAGCTGACGCCGGACATGCTGAGCGTAAACACAAAGGAGTTCAAAACCAGATAAACCATATTGCGGGTCATGATGTGCCCGTGATCCAACAGGAAGCAGAAGCCGACCATGACCGCCCAGCAGACAACGGTAAAAATCAGGTTCGCAAGAATAAACTGGAAATTGATCTTTCCCGCGCTTTGGGGAGAACAGAAATTCCTGCGGCTCAGATCCCGGTCGTTGAACACCAGCATGATGGCGGAGATGCCCAGAACGAGAACGGAAGAAAGCGCATAGGCAAGGTAATTGAAGTAATCCTCGGAAAAGCCGTCGGTATCCGGCCGCGCATCTGTTTTCATCGCGACGGGGGTATTGATTTCCATATCCGTTTTCAAATGCCGGACCATGTCTTCCTGCGTAATACCGGGCACCGTTTTTACATAGAGCGCCGCCGTGTTGAAATACTGGTTGATATTTAAATCGATATAGGCGTTGCTGACGGAATTCGGCACGGTGGTTTTCCCGATCCGTACGTCTTCTCCCCGCATGAAGCTTTGGGTAAAACCTTTTGGGATGCGGAGAATATAACTGACGGAACGGAAGAAAAGCGCGTCCTGAAGCTTTTCCGTTTCGTCCGGAACCTCCACGAAGCTGGCTGTTTTGGCGAGCTCGGCCCGAAAGCCGTCAATCAGGGGACTGTCTTCTTCGCTGAGAAAGACGATGTTGGTTTTTTCCTGGGAAAAACCGGCTTCCCGCACTTTTGAGCTGTTCAGCGAGAGAAGCGTGGAGACGGCAAGAAAAACGACTACATAGATCATCATGGAGGGCAGATTTTTTCGAATAATTTTCATACAGAGTTTAAAGACTGGCATATTTCTGCCTCCTTATTAGGAAATACGACCCCGAACAGAACAGAAGCACAAACACGCCGACCATCGCCATATTCCACCCGTACCGGGTCATGACGTCGTAATAGTACAGGGAATAAAAGGCGTCCGTAAGCAGGTTCACCGGATTCAGGTAAGAGAGAACCGGCGCGTTCTGCGCGACGATATACTTCATCTCCTCGAACATCATTCCCGCCAGAAACGAACCGCTCATGCTGACCGCCAGCAGAACCGCGACCTTGACTCCCTCCCCCTTCTTTACCAGCGCGCTGACAAAGGCGCCGAAGGAAACGCCTAAAACGCTGCCGGCAAAGGTTGTCAGAAGGACAAAAAACGTTTTTGAACCAAAGTCGATTTTCAGCCCGAAATACAGATAGGCGAGAAGCACCAGCATTTCCGCGAAATGGAGCAGGATCGCCGCGCACATGTTGTACAGAAAGATTTTCAGCTTGTGGACCGGGGCCACGTTGACGCGCGCCGCCCGCTGGGAAAGATCGGCCTGAATATCCGTCACTTCCTTCAGTCCCCAGAAACCGCCGTACAGGCAGCTCATGGCGATCAGGGAGTAAAAATAATTGAGCACATTGTTCGGCTTTGCGCTGCTTCCGGAAACCTCCCGGGTGTATTCCCCGCGGTCGGAAACAGCCTCGAGCAGCCCGTCTTTAATGGAAGCGGGGTTCTCCCTGACAATCGAGGTCACCGCAGAGGACGTCTGGCTGTAGCTGTTCAGGAAAGCCCGGACAATGTTCTGACTGAGGCCCGATTCCCGGACCGTCATCCCAATCGTTGTATCCACCGTAACGTACGCCTTGATTTTCCCGTCGTCAAGCAGCTTTTCCGCCTTTTCCCCGTCGGTTTTTGTCAGGTTGAAAATCCGGTCTTCCCCTTGGGAGACTTCCTCCAGCACCGACTGAAAATCCTTGCTCTGTCGGTACCGGTCGTTGTCCACCACGGCGATATCGATGGGATGAAAGGCTTCCGTATTGTTCAGATTGGACAAAGCCATATTGAAGAAGGTGGCAAGCAGCAGCGGGAAAAGCAGGGTCCAGAACATCATCTGCCTGTCGCGGGTCAGGCATTTCAGCCTTGCCGTGAAAAGATGCTGAAACATTCTTCTCCCCCCTAATCCCTGAGCTGTTTTCCGGTGATTTCCAGAAACACGTCGTTGAGGGTGGGCAGCTCGGAATAAATCTTCCCGAAGGTGATCTCATTCTTTTTGAGAAAATCCAGTACGGCTTCCAGATTGTTCTGCCCTTTCCCGGACTTTACGATCAGCAGATGATCGCGGTACTCGGCGGAAACGATATTCGGAAGCTTTTTCAGGGCGGCCAGATGTTCTTTGCTGAAGGAGAAGGTCTCGACCGTGATTTTCTCCCCGAGCGTGATCATATCCTTCAGCTCTTCCTTGGTGCCGTCGGCGATCATCCTTCCCTTATCCAGAATCATGATTCTGGTACAGATCTGTTCCACTTCCTCCATATAATGGGAAGTATAGACGATGGTGGCGCCTTCCTTGTTCAGCCGCACAATGCCTTCCAGAATATTGTTCCGGCTCTGGGGATCGACCGCCACCGTCGGCTCGTCCAGAATGATCAGCTTTGGCCGGTGCGCGATTCCGCAGGCGATGTTCAGCCGGCGAAGCAGGCCGCCGCTCAGTTTTTTGGGGTAAAACTTCCGGAAATCGTTCAGTCCTACAAAATCGACGGCGTCTTCCACCAGCTTTTTTCTTTTTGCTTTGTCCGGGACATACAGCCCGCAGAAGTAATCGATGTTCTCGTACACCGTCAGTTCCTCGAACACGGCGACATTCTGCATGATGATTCCAATGTCCCGTTTGATGTCGTATGCGTCCGGCGCCATGGGCCGGTCAAAAATTTCAATTTCGCCCTTGTCGTATTTTAAAAGGGATAAAATACAGTTGATGGCCGTCGTCTTTCCGGAGCCGTTCGGCCCGAGCAGCCCGAATATTTCCCCTTCCTTCACTTTCAGCGAAAGGTGATCCAGCGCGACCAGGTCGCCGTATCTTTTCACCAGATTGTTCACACTGATAATCATAAGCGGAGCCTCCTTGTTTTCATGCTCCTATTTTAGCGCATAATAACGGGGATGGTCAGTGCCGCCTGTCAGCGTTTGATATGACGGATGTCATGTTCTTCCGTGATCCCCGTAAATTGCGATTGTGAACCGGAAAGAAAGATGGTACTATAAAGAAAACGACGGGCTGCCCGAAAGATAGGAGGAGTTGACCGCAATGATTTTCGTCGATAAGATCATCCTTCTGATCTGCTGCTTTATCCTTTACCTGTGCGAGCCCGGTTTCGGCGCAAGCGTGGTGCCGGTACTGACCGCCGTTGTTTTCACGTGCTTTTTAAGCTATTTTGAAAAACCGGTTTTTCGGGCCGTGCTGACCGGCGGATTTATCGCGGCAAGCGTGTTCCTTCCCGGGTTGACCATATTTCTGCCGCTGATCTGCTACGATCTGCTGTTTGAAAGATTCCAGTTTCTCTGTCTGACCGCGCTGGTCCCGCTCTTGTTCCTCTGGCAGAGCGCGGACGCTGCCGTCAGCGCGGCAGCGTCCGTGCTTGCCCTGTTCTGCGTATTGCTGAAACACCGTACCGCCCGGCTGGAAAAGCTGAGAGCGGATTACAACGAGCTGCGCGACACCGCAAGGGAAATGACGCTCCGGCTGAACCAGCAGAACAGCGACCTGCTGGAAAAGCAGGATTATGAAATCAGCATCGCCACGTTGAACGAGCGCAACCGCATCGCGCGGGAAATTCACGATAACGTAGGGCATCTGCTGTCCAGCTCGCTGCTGCAGGTCGGCGCGCTGCTCGCCGTCAACAGGGACGAAAAGGGGAAGGAAAACCTGCTGGCGGTAAAAGACACCCTGACGCGGGCCATGGAAAGCATCCGCTCCAGCGTACACAACCTGTACGACGAGTCCATCGACCTGTACGGGCAGCTGGAAGAGCTGACGCATAAATTCACTTTCTGTGAGCTGAGTCTGGACTACGACATCCGCAGCAACCCGGACATCCGGCTGAAATACGCGTTCCTCTCCATTGTAAAGGAAGCGCTGGCAAACATTATCCGGCACTCCGACGCAAGCCGGGCGAGCATCACCTGCCGGGAGCATCCCGCGCTTTATCAACTGATTATAGAAGACAACGGGACCGTGAAAGATTACGACGCGGGAAGCGGGATCGGCCTGAAAAACATCACCGACCGGGTGGACGCTTTCCACGGAAACATCAACATCACGACCGATCACGGCTTTAGAATTTTTATCACCATCCCGAAGGAGGCGGCAAATTGATAAGAGTACTGATTGTAGACGATGACAGGCTCGTTTCCAGCTCGCTCAAAACCATTCTGGAAGCGGACGGCGATATCGAGGTGGTCGGGACGGGCTCCAGCGGAAGTCAGGCGATCGAGCTGTACGGCGAGTGCAGGCCGGACATCCTGCTGATGGATATCCGCATGGACGGGATGACCGGCATAGAGGTGGCCGAAATTCTGCTGAAACGGGACCCCGACGCGAAAATCCTGTTTTTGACCACCTTTTCCGACGATGATTACATCATCAAGGCGCTGCGGATCGGCGCGAAGGGCTATCTTTTAAAACAGAATTTCGAGAGCATCGTGCCTTCCATCAAGACGGTCGCGATTGGGCAGCGGGTGTTCGGGGATGAAATCATCACCAGAATCCCCGCCATGCTCAGCAGCGGCACGAGGGACGATTTCAAGGAATTCGGCCTGAGTGAAAAAGAGACGGAAATCATCACACAGGTCGCGAACGGCCTTTCCAATAAAGAGATCGCGGAAACCCTGTTTTTGAGCGAGGGAACCGTGCGCAATTACATCAGCGTCATCCTCGAAAAACTGGAACTCCGCGACAGAACGCAGCTTGCCATTTTCTATTATAAGCATTCCTGACTTTCCGTTTTCTCCGCATTGCTCCAGGCGGCGGTGCCGGTAGCCGGACTTTCCTTCCGCACACGATAGCTTTCGATTTTTTGCGTGTGGAAGGGAGGGTGAGGATATTTGACTTTTTTTGATTCCTGTGCTATGATTAATTTCTGAAAATATGATAAAAACGTTGAAAGAGACAGTAGGATTCAGACAAAAAGCAAAGCGAGCCGGTGACAGTGAGAGTCCGGCCTGAGTCGTTTGTTTCCGAACATCACTCCTGAGTTCCAGGCTGAAAGAGTTCGTCGACTAAGCTTTGGCGGGTTTCCCCCGTTACCGGGAACACATATGACAGTATGCAGCAATAGGTGGTATAACGAAGCGAAGCCTTCGTCCTGTTCTCAGGGCGGAGGTTTTTTATTTTGGGAGGTTTCAGCAATGTACGACAAGGTTCCCGCAAATTTAAACTTTGTAGAACGCGAAAAGAAGATCGAAAAGTTCTGGGAAGAAAACAAAATCTTCGAGAAGAGCATCGACAGCCGCAAAAACGGAAAAACCTATATGTTTTACGACGGTCCGCCGACCGCGAACGGCAAGCCCCACATCGGCCATGTCCTGACAAGGGTCATCAAGGATATGATTCCCCGCTACCGGACGATGAAGGGCTATCAGGTCCCCCGGAAGGCCGGCTGGGACACGCACGGGCTTCCCGTGGAGCTGGAGGTGGAAAAATTCCTTCACCTGGACGGCAAGGATCAGATCGAGCAGTACGGGCTGGAACCCTTCATCAAGCAGTGCCGCGAAAGCGTGTGGAAATACAAGGGCATGTGGGAGGATTTCTCCCGGACCGTCGGCTTCTGGGCGGACATGGAGCACCCTTACGTGACCTATGAAAACGATTATATTGAGTCCGAATGGTGGGCACTGAAGCAGATCTGGGAAAAGGGCCTTCTGTACAAGGGCTTTAAGATCGTCCCCTACTGCCCGCGGTGCGGGACTCCCCTTTCCAGCCACGAGGTGGCCCAGGGGTACAAGGACGTCAAGGAAAAATCCGCGATCGCGAAATTCCGGGTAAAGGGCGAGGACGCCTTTATTCTGGCGTGGACAACCACCCCCTGGACGCTGCCGTCCAACGTGGCCCTGTGTGTGAATCCCGACGAAAGCTACGTGAAGGTGAAAACGGCGGACGCCGTCTATTACCTGGCGGAGGCCCTTGCCCCCAAGGTGCTGGGGGAAGAATACACCGTGCTGGAAACGTATGTCGGAAAAGACCTGGAATATAAGGAATACGAGCCGCTCTTTGACTTTGTAAAACCGGACAAAAAGTGCTGGTACGTCACCTGCGACCGCTACGTTACGCTGACGGACGGCACCGGCGTGGTCCATATCGCGCCCGCCTTCGGCGAGGACGACGCGAATGTCGGCCGCAAATACGGCCTGCCCTTCGTACAGCTGGTGGACGGAAAGGGCGAGATGACCAGGGAGACCCTCTGGCCGGGCATGTTCTGCAAGGACGCCGACAAGGAGATCCTGAAAAACCTGAACCAGCGCGGGCTTCTGTTTGCCGCGCCCGCTTTTGAGCACAGCTATCCGTTCTGCTGGCGCTGCGACACCCCGCTGATCTATTACGCCAGGGATTCCTGGTTCATCAAGATGACGGCGGTCAAGGACGATCTGATCCGCAACAACAATACCATCCACTGGATTCCGGAAAGCATCGGCAAGGGCCGCTTCGGCGACTGGCTGGAAAACGTGCAGGACTGGGGCATCAGCCGCAACCGCTACTGGGGCACCCCGCTGAACATCTGGGAGTGCGAGTGCGGGCACAAGCACTCTGTCGGCAGCATTGAGGAGCTGAAAGCCATGTCCCCCAACTGCCCCGAGAATATTGAGCTGCACCGGCCGTATATCGACGCGGTGACCATCACCTGCCCGAAATGCGGCAAACAGATGAAACGCGTGCCGGAGGTGATCGACTGCTGGTTCGACTCCGGTTCCATGCCGTTCGCGCAGCATCACTATCCGTTTGAGAATCAGGAGCTTTTCCATCAGCAGTTCCCCGCCGACTTCATTTCCGAGGCGGTGGACCAGACAAGAGGATGGTTCTATTCCCTTCTTGCGATTTCCACCTTGATTTTCAACAAGGCCCCGTATAAAAACGTCCTCGTCCTCGGCCATGTGCAGGACGAGAACGGGCAGAAGATGTCCAAATCCAAAGGCAACGCGGTCGATCCGTTCGAGGCGCTGGAAACCTACGGCGCGGACGCGATCCGCTGGTACTTCTACAGCAATTCCGCCCCCTGGCTCCCGAACCGTTTCCACGGCAAGGCCGTGACGGAGGGCCAGCGCAAATTCATGGGGACGCTGTGGAACACCTATGCTTTCTTCGTACTGTACGCCAATATCGACGAATTCGACGCCGCCAAATACACGCTGGACCGCGGCAGCCTGACCGTCATGGACAAATGGCTGCTGTCCCGCCTGAACACCTCTGTGAAAGCCATCGACGGCCATCTGGAGAACTACCGGATTCCGGAGGCGGCGCGTGCGCTTCAGGATTTCGTCGACGAAATGAGCAACTGGTATGTCAGAAGAAGCCGCGAGCGCTTCTGGGTCAAAGGGATGCCGCAGGACAAGATCAACGCCTACATGACGCTGTATACCGCGCTCGTCACCATAGCGAAAACGGCGTCTCCCATGATTCCGTTTATGACGGAGGATATTTACCGCAATCTGGTCTGTAAAATCGACCCCTCCGCGCCGGAAAGCGTCCATCTCTGCGATTTTCCGAGCGTCGACGAATCCCTGATCGACAAAGAGCTGGAAGAAAACATGGAGCTGGTGCTCGACATCGTCGTGCTGGGCCGCGCGGCGCGAAATACCGCCAACATCAAGAACCGCCAGCCGATCGCGAAAATGTATGTCCGTTCGGAAAAGCCGCTGAGCGAATTCTACCGGACCATCATCCGCGACGAGCTGAACAGCAAGGAAATCCTGTTTACCGAAGACGTCTCGGACTTCACCTCCTACCACTTCAAGCCGCAGCTTAGAATTCTGGGGCAGAAATACGGCAGGAAGATCGGCGAAATCCGCACCGCGCTCGCCGGACTCAACGGAAGCGCGGCGAAGAAGGAGCTCGACGCCAACGGCGCCCTGACCCTCGCCCTTTCGGACGGGGAGATCTCCCTGACCCCCGAGGAACTGCTGATAGAAACCGCGCAGGCGGAAAATTACGTTTCCATGGCGGACAACGGAATCACGGTGGTCATCGACACCCATCTGACGGAAGCCCTGATCGAAGAGGGCTTCGTCCGCGAGATCATCAGCAAGATCCAGACCATGCGCAAGGACGCGGGCTTTGACGTGACCGACCATATCGTCGTCTATGAAAAGGGAAACGACCGGATCGCGAAAATCATTTCCGACAATCTCGCCTCCATTCAGAACGACGTGCTGGCCGAAGAAGTCAGGCTGGACGAAATGGCGGGCTTCGCCAAGGAATGGGACCTGAACGGCGAAACCGTCGAGCTGGGCGTTCAGAAAACTGGCGCGGTAAAATAGGATTCCGGAGCAATAAAGCTGAAACGGGCTGCCGCAAAACTTTCGTTTTGCGGCAGCCCGTTCGTTGTATAAGGAAATCGCCGGAGCACTTTCACTTGAAATGTTTTCTCCCCACCCCTGACCCTTCCGGTTTTTGCTTGCTCTGTGTGCGGGAAGGGGGGGATAGGATGTTCCCACGGCAGACATCTGTTATTCTTCCACAAAGAGCGGAGTAAACCGGAATTCCGTACAGTCCACCAGCCCCCTGTCGGTCAGGCGCAGTTCGGGCAGGCAGGCAAGCGGGATCAGCGCCATGGTCATAAAGGGAGAAACCATGCCGCACCCGATCTTTTCCCACGCCTCGCTCAGCTTTCCGACGATTTCAGCCATTTCCTCCACCGGCTTGTCGTTCATCAGGCCGGCGATCGGGAGCGGAACCGTCCCCAGAACCCTGCCGTTCTGTACGGCGGTCATTCCCCCGCCGCACGCGATCAGCGTATTGGCGGCCAGCGCCATGTCCTCGTCGTTGGTGCCGATCACCAGCAGGTTGTGCGCGTCATGCGCCACGGTGGAAGCCATGGCCCCGCACCGGATACCAAACCCTTTGACAAAGCCGAATCCGGCCTTTCCCGTTTCATGGTGCCGCTCAAAGACCGCCGTTTTCAGGACATCCTGTTCGACGTCGGAACCGACCCGCCCGTTTTCCACCCTGAGCGAAACATGCCGTTCGTAGGAACCGACCCTGGCGGGGATCACTTCAATGACGCGGGCGGTCACCCGTTCGCCCTTCGCGGGAATGGCAAAGGACTCCGGCGTAATGGGATTTTTGATATGCATGGATTCCGTCGCCCACTTCGGGTAATGATAGGGCGGGAGTTTTTCGGTAAGCTTTCCGTTTTCCGCCGCAACGGCACCGTTGATCAGCACCCGCGTAACGTCCAGCCTGTCCAGGCTGCCGATAAAAACGATATCCGCGCATTTCCCGGGCGTAATGGACCCCAGCTCGTGGTCCATCTGAAAGCACTGGGCGCAGTTGATGGTGACCATCTGAATGGCGGTCATGACATCGATTCCCTCTTCCACCGCGCGGCGGACGATGTGGTCCAGATGCCCCTGATTCAGCAGGGTGTGCGGATGGGTATCGTCGGAAATCAGCACCCCGAACCGGGTGTCAATTTTATTTTCGGTAATGCTCTTCGCCACCTCATGAAGGTCTCGCCACGCCGAACCTTCCCGCAGCATGGCGTACATGCCGAGCCGCATCTTCGCCAGCGCGTCCTGCGCGCGGGTGGACTCGTGGCAGCAGCGCACGCCGGAGGCAATATAGGCGTTCAGCCCGCGCCCCGTCTCCGGCATGGAGTAATGACCGGTCACGATCCTGCCCGCCCTGAGCGTTTCGGCGATCTCGCCGTGCATCTGCGGGTCCGAGTTCAGCACGCCCGGGAAATTCATCAGTTCCCCAAGGCCCACCACGCTGTCCCACCGCATGGTCTTTGCGATCTCCGCCGGGCCGATGGAGGAGCCGGTATCTTCAAAGCCGGGAACGGCGGGAACACAGGCCGGTGTGGTGACCATCGTTTTCAGCGGGGTCCTTTTGGAGTCCTCGATCATGCAGGAAACCCCGTCCAGCCCGAGGACGTTGCAGATTTCATGCGGGTCCATATAGATTCCCACCGTGCCGTGAGGAATGACCGCCCGCGCGTATTCCCCCACGCTCATCATGGAGGATTCCACATGCATATGCCCGTCCAAAAATCCGGGGGCGATATACTGGCCGGCTGCGTCCAGGACGGTTGTACCTTCTCCGATACAGTGCTTCGCGTCGCCGACAAGGGCGATCCTGCCGCAGGAAATGGCCACATCGGTATCCGGCAGGATTTCCCCGGTACAGACATTCACCAGTCTGGCGTTGATAATCACGGTTTCCGCCGGAACGGCGCCCTGCGCGATCGCGGCAAGCGTCCTGCCGGATTCCCACAGCGGAGAAGTACAAAACTTGTTAATCATCACAGCACCCCTTTACATGTTTTTCATTCTATATTAAACGTCATCAAAATGCCTGTCAAGCATCTTTTACTGCCGCAAAATAAAAAAGGCGCCCCGCAGCGGCCGGAAGCCGCCGGAGCGCCCGTTTCCGACAGGGGAGATCAGGCGTTGGCACCGCCGAATTTTTCCGTGTAAGCGTCGATGCTTTCCTGTATGATCCGTTTCGCGTCCTGCACTCCGCGGATGTAGTCCACCGCCGTGGCCTTGCCCTCCAGTTCCTTATACACCGCAAAAAAGTGAATCATTTCGTCAAAAATATGCGGGGGCAGCTCGTCGATGTTCCGGTATTCGTTGAAGGTCGGGTCGCCGAACGGGATCGCGATGATCTTGTCGTCCACAAAGCCCCCGTCCTCCATGGAGATCACCCCGATGGGGTAACAGCGCACCAGAGAAAGCGGCTGAATGTCCTCGGAGCAGAGCACCAGCACGTCCAGCGGATCGTGATCCGCCGCGTAGGTACGCGGAATAAAACCGTAATTCGCCGGATAATGCGCGGAAGTGTACAGGATACGGTCCATGGAAAGAAAGCCGGATTCCTTATCCAGCTCATATTTCGTCTTGCAGCCCTTGGGAATTTCAATCACCGCGAAAAAGCTGTCCGCATGAATTCTGTCCTGAGAAATCTCGTGCCAAATATTCAAAAAAAGTCCCTCCTGCATCTTGAATTTTCTGATTTGCAAATAAAAAAGCCGACAACCCGCTGTGATATCACAGAAGTCATCAGCTTAAAAAGCAATTTTAGCGTTTGCTACGGGAGAACTTCATTCCCGGTTTTTATTATAGCACAATACAAAACATCCTGTCAATAAACAGAGGGGTTCTCATTCCTGCGCAAACCATCGGACGCAGTCGCGCCCTTCGTTTTTCGCCAGGTACATCGCCTTGTCCGCGCGATTGATCAGGTCGTACAGGTTCACCCGCTCCTCTTTCCCTTTTGCGACGCCGATACTGACCGTCACGTGAATACGGTCGTTGCCCTCAAAGGAATAGCTGCAGCTTCTGATTTCCCCGTTCAGCTTTTCCGCCAGCAGGCTGACGTCCGCCTGTTCCATGTCCCTGAGGAAAATGAGGAATTCCTCGCCGCCGTACCGCCCTACCACTGCGCTGGCCGGGATACACCGTTTGCAGATATTCGCGATGTTTTTAATGATTTTATCGCCGAACAGATGGCCGTATGTATCGTTGACGGCCTTGAAAAAATCGATGTCCAGCATCATTGCGTAAAAATCGCAGCCGGCTTCTTTGGCTGAAATATATTCCATAATGCCGAGCTTCATCAGCTGCCTTCGGTTGTAAATACCGCTCAGCTCGTCATACAGGGCCAATTCTTTGATTTTTTCATAGGATTTTACGTTTTGAAGCGCCAAAATCGACTGCTCCGTATAGATATCCACCAGCTCCAGGTCTCCGGCAGAAATCTCCCTGCTTTTGCTGACAATCATTTTTATAACGGAGAACAGCTTATGATTATAGTAAAGAGGCTTTGCGATCAGGACTTTTCCGTCTCTGTCCCGGCTGTAAAGATCGTGTACGCAAATTTTTCCGCCGCCGTTTCGGTTCTCGGGCTGATTTTGATCCCTGAGGGCGATCCTCCCGGAATACCTGCGGCAGACCACCTTTTCGTGATTCAGTTTGGTCACGATATAACCCAGGTTCTCGTTCACCCGCAAAACCATGACGGCGCTTTCAAATTCGATAATCTGATACAGATTTTCCAGAATGCTGACCAGAAGGCCCTCGGTTTCCAAAGTGGAGACCATCGCTCTCAGTCCGTTGTTGAGTTTTTCCGTAACGCTCCTTTGCTTCATCGCGTATTCCAGCTTCAGGTTTTTGATCCCGACCTCATTGGCCAGCTTTTCGTTCAGCAGGGTGCTTTCCCTGAATCTTCCCACCTGCAGGAAGACCTGAATGAACGTGACGACGAGCATTGCGATCGGAGTGTAATAAAGGTTTATCACGGTAAGCCCGTTATTTTTCAGGATATCCACAATGGACAGGAAAAACAGGAGCAGAACGCTCAAAAGGTTGATTTCGGCGTTTTCGTATTTTTTTCTCATTGCGCGCACCAGCGTCACAAGGCAGTTGGCGACGGCGACGGGAATCATCGCTTCCAGCAAAACAACCGGATACAGCATATACCGGGCCGGAAGGAAAACGCCCACAAAAACAATGGCGGACACCGCCGCTCCGCTGGCACGCATAAACCTTCTGCTCGACAGTTCCTGATACTGATAGTAAAAAAACAGGCACATCAGCTGGATCACCAGGAAATTGACCAGATACAGCTTGGTGTTGAATTGAAAATTGATGCCGGGGAAAATCTTATTGAAATAGCACTCGCCGTACAGCAGCGGGCGCAGGGAGATAGCCGCCGCAAAAAGCGCCAGACAGATGTGGGCCTTGTCGTGAGAACGCACAAAATACAGCAGAAAGAAAAACACCGACATCACAAACAGGGACGAAAAGAGAAAGGTGTCCATAAACAAGCCCTGATCGCCCAGCCGCTGGATCTGCTGCTGGGTTCCCACCAAAATGGGAATCGTCAGGCCCGAACGGAAATAATCGAAGTTGGAAACCTCTATCAGAATTTCCGTGTCTTCCCGCTGCGTCTGAAAGAAAACAGACTGCGTCGTCCACTGCGGTCTGGATTCCGCCGCGGTTTTCCCGACCCGGCCGCTTTCGAAACGCGCGTTTCCGTCGATCCACAGCCGATAGGAAGAACCGATCTGGGGAAACTTCACCCCAAGGCAAAGGCCCTTCGGCGCTTTCAGAACCACCCGGTAGACGGCGTATCCCTCCTGTGAATAGGGTTTATTGTCCGCATCACGGTACGCCGTCCAGTTTGCGGGAACCGGAACAAGCTGTTTGTTGTCCGCATCCGTTATCCTCCCCCGGGGGCTCACCTGCCGTCCCCAGTAAAACTCCCAAACCCCGGTCATCGGAACAGGTGAGGAAAGGCCGGCGGCGCCGATATCCAAAACGCCGTTCGAAACAGCGTTCCCCTGCCGGCCGGTCCCCGAAACAACCGAAACCAGAGTCAGGCAGAAGGATACAATCAGCAGCCCGTCGGCAAATTTGATAAACCTTTTCATGGATACCCCCCAAAAACACATGGGAACCGCCGGCAGGCGCCCGGCCGAAAATCGATCCGCATGGTTTTCGCCGTTACGGCGCCCGGTCGGTATCATCGCAAATACTCCCATACACCCTGTGTTATATGTACTTTAAAAGTACCTATATTTTAGCACAGATTTCTTTCAATAACCAGATTGGGCCCCAAATTTATTGTCAAAACTTTTTGTTTTCCAGTAATATTCCGGCACAGGCCGGAATGCAGAAATGCGAAAAAAAGAAAAGGGACGGAAATCCCATTCGGAATTTCCGCCCCTCCAAGCTCGTATTTAATTGTCAAAACTTGAGAATCAATGAGTTCAGCCAAACTTATCCTTGGGTCTTCATAAAGGCGTTACTGCACGGATCATGATAGGTTCCCAGACTGATCTGTTCAACTTAACCATCTCCCAGTATTCATGATTAAATCTTTGCTTGCCAATCTTTTTTCGTTTAAAAGGGTACTGATCCGTTAAGAATCATTCAATGTACCCAGAACTTATTATGTGCTCCCGATTCGTTTTTATTCCGCCGTACCGAAGAGAAATCAATTCCCATAAGTGGAATTTTTTGCGAATTTTCTTTGGAACACTTTCACGATTTCCACAATCGGAATTACTGAGAAAGCAAGCAGCAGCGCGACTGAATACTCCAGCAGGGAGATTTCTTCAAACTGGAAGGCAAACGCCAGAGCAGGGATATAGATCACGGCCGTGGTCAGCAGCAGCGACACGAGCATGGCGCCGATCAGGTATCCGTTCTGCTTCTTCATGCTGAAAATCGAATGGCGCTGGGAACGCATGTTGAAGGAATGGAAAATCTCCGCCATCGACATGGTCAGAAAAGCCATGGTCATGCCGTCGGCGCTGTTGGTGATTTCCCAGGCCCCGGATTCGAGAAAATGGCCGATGAAATACGCGGACAGGGTGACAACCGTGACCAGAACCCCCTGATAGGCGACGTCCGTGCCGAGTCCTCCGGCAAAAATGCCGTCGCGGGGATTGCGTGGACTGCGCCGCATGAGGTCCTTTTCCCCCTCCTCCATCCCGAGTGCCAGGGCCGGGAAGCAGTCGGTAATCAGGTTGATCCAGAGCAGGTGCACCGGCTTCAGAATGACAAAGCCCAGAAGGGTGGCGACAAAAATGGAAAGCACTTCGCTCAGGTTGGAAGCCAGCAGAAACTGAATGGCCTTCCGGATATTGTCGTAGATTCTTCTGCCCTCCTCCACCGCGGAAACGATGGTGGCGAAGTTGTCGTCCGCAAGCACCATGTCCGCCACGTTTTTGGTGACGTCCGTGCCCGTAATTCCCATGCCCACGCCGATATCGGCGCTTTTGATCGACGGGGCGTCGTTGACGCCGTCGCCGGTCATGGCGGTAATCATCCCGTTGGTTTTCCATGCGTTGACAATACGGACCTTATGCTCCGGCTGGACTCTGGCGTAAACGGAATAATTCCCGATGGTATCCTTCAGCTCGTCGTCGCTGATTTCGTCCAGCCGGGCGCCGGTAATCGCCTGCGACTCGTCCGTGATGATCCCCAGCTGGGTCGCAATGGCCACCGCCGTATCGCGGTGATCGCCCGTGATCATGACCGGACGGATGCCGGCCTCCCTGCACTCCTGAATCGCGTCCACAACCTCGGGACGGATGGGGTCGATCATTCCGGTCAGGCCGATCAGGGTCAGGCCGTTTTCCAGATCGGACGGCTCAAAGGAAGCGGGCATGCCGTCATATTTCTTAAATGCCGCGCAGAGCACGCGCAGGGCCTTGCCCGCCATCGCCTTGTTCTGCGTGTGGATTTCCCCGCGCAGGCCCTCCGTCATCGGCACGGCCTGGCCGTTTTTGAGGACATGGGTGCATTTTTTGATGACCTCGTCCGGGGCGCCCTTCGTGTACTGGATATAGCTTCCGTCAGCGAGAGAATGAACGGTGGACATCATTTTGCGCATGGAATCGAACGGCGCTTCGCCGACGCGCGGATTGGTCTTTTTCAGCTCGTTTTTATCGAGCTTCAGGCTGGCGGCGTAGCTGACAAGCGCCGCTTCCGTCGGTTCCCCGGTGACTTCGCCGTCTTTGCCCAGCTCGGCGTCGCTGCACAGGGCCATTGCGGTGGCAAGCAGCGGCTCGTCTTCCGAGTAATGCTCCACGACGGTCATTTTGTTCTGTGTCAGCGTGCCGGTTTTATCGGAACAGATCACCTGCGCGCAGCCGAGCGTTTCCACCGCCGTCAGCTTCCGGATGACGGCGTTTCGTTTGGACATGTTGGTAACGCCGATGGAGAGCACGATCGTCACGACGGTTGCGAGCCCCTCGGGAATCGCCGCGACGGCAAGGCTGACCGCGACCATGAAGGTGTTCAGCACGACCTGGCCGCTGAAATCTCCCGATTTAATCAGGCTGAACGCAAAGATGAAAATACAGATGCCGATGACCAGACGGCTCAGGATTTTGCTGAGCTGATTCAGCTTGATCTGGAGCGGGGTAACGCTGTCCTTCGCGTTTGCGAGCGCGTCGGCGATTTTTCCCATTTCGGTATCCATGCCGGTCGCGACGACCACCGCTTTTCCGCGGCCGTAAACGACGGTGCTGCCCATGTACGCCATATTTTTGCGGTCGCCGAGCGGCACTTCCTTCTCTTTTTTCAGCGTCAGCGCCTGAATGATCTTGTTGACCGGCACCGACTCGCCCGTCAGGGCGGCCTCCTCGATTTTTACGCTTGCGCTTTCAATCATGCGGCAGTCGGCCGGGACGGCGTCGCCCGCTTCCAGCAGAACCACGTCGCCGGTGACCAGGTCTTCGCTTTTCATCGTCACGACGCTGCCGCCGCGCAGGACCTTCGAGGTCGCGGCGGACATTTCCTGCAGCGCTTCAATCGCTTTTTCCGCCTTGCTTTCCTGATAGACGCCAAGCACCGCGTTGATCAGGACGACGATCATAATGATGAAGACATCCGCAAAGGATTCGTGCGCGTAAAACGCGGTAATACCCGAAATGACCGCGGCGACGATCAGGATGATGGTCATCGGGTCGCCGAGCTGCTGGACAAACCGCCTCAGTACGGAAACCTTTTTGCCTTCGGCCAGCTTGTTCTTTCCGTCGCGCTGCAAACGGGAATCCGCGTCGGCCTGTGACAGGCCCTGCGGGCTGCTTTGGACCTGCTCAAGGACCTGGTCCAAATCTGCTAAATAGTACTTCATGCGTAATTTCTTCCTCTCATTCATTCAACTGATGATTATGATATGTATTATGATAAAAAAAACTCATGTACAGCCCATACAAAGCTATACATGAGTCTTGTTCATTAAGGCAAGCCAGACCGGAACCGGCCATGCTGTTGACTTGACACACGCGGCGGACCGCATGCAAACTACTCCCTCAGGAAATATTGTTTTTGTGTCTTTTTATCATATCATCTCTCAGGCGCTCTGTCAACAGGATTTCATCGGCAAACACCTATAAAAAACTCAGGGCCTTAAGCATCGGTGTCCTTCCGTACGGCCCGGATGTTCCCGAGAAGCTGAGAAAGCATTTCCTTAAGGCGAAGGGCTTCTTCCGGAGCAAGGCCCGTAGAGCAGAACATTTTCCGAGGAAGGTCCAGAAAATATCCTTTCAGGCTTCTTCCCTTTTCCGTCAGACAAACCTGTACGCTCCGCTCGTCGCGGGCGCTGCGCACACGTTCGACAAGCCCCTGCTTTTCCAGCTTTTTCAGAAGCGGGGTCAGGGTGCCTGAATCCAGAAGCAGCCGGCTTCCCAGCTCCGACACGCTGAGCTTGTCCTTTTCCCACAGCACCAGCAAAGTGATGTACTGCGTATACGTAAGGCCGTACGGTTCGAGGTACGGCTTATAAAGGCGGATCACTTCCTTTGAGCACGCGTAAAGCGCAAAACAAAGCTGGCTGTCGAGCTTTAACAGATCGTCGGGACGCGCATCCAAATTACAGGCACTCCTTAATTGCGGATTCCATGTCCTTAGGCGTCGTCGTCGGTTCAAAACGTCCGGCAATGTTTCCTTCCCTGTCGATCAGGAATTTTGTAAAATTCCATTTGATGGAGCTGTCGCTGAACTCTTTTCCGTATTTCGTTTTCAGCATCAGTTCCAGCGTCCTGCTTTTTACGCCCTTTCCAAAGCCTTCAAAGGTTGTGTGGCCGGTCAGGTAGCGGAAAACCGGGTCCGCGTTTTCCCCGCGAACGTCAATTTTCACCGAAAGCGGAAAAGTAACCCCATACCGCAGCTTACAGAATTCCTGTACCTCGCTGTTTGTTCCCGGCTCCTGCTCCGCAAACTGATTGCAGGGGAAACCGATTACCGTAAGACCCTGTTCGCGATAGGTCTGATAAAGCTTTTCCAGACCTTCGTACTGCGGAGTAAAGCCGCACTTGCTTGCCGTATTGACGAGAAGCAGCACCTTGCCTTTTAATTCTGAAAGCGGAACGGTCTTTCCCTCCATCGTCTGAATGGAATAATCATAAATCGTCATAAAGGATCACCTTTCAAATTGTATTTTTTACAATTCTATTGTATGCAATTTAATTTACTTTGTCAAGAGTTAAATTTTTCATTGCAGACGGGGATATCCGCCGGGATGATTCGGGACGCCGGGATCAGGATGCCCTGTCCGGAATTTATTGTGATCATGACGACCAAAAATATCCCGGCGTGTGCCGGGATATTTTTGAGACGCATAAGAAGGTTCCTTTTTTCCTCACATCGCTTCGTGGAAGGTTCTGGAAAGCACCTCGCGCTGCTGCTGCCGGGACAGCTTGTGGAAATTCACGGCGTAGCCGGAGACGCGGATGGTCAGGTTGGGGCAGTACTCCGGGTCCTCATAGGCTTTCAGCAGCGTTTCCCTGTTCAGCACATTGACGTTGATGTGGTGCGCCTTCTGCCGGAAGTATCCGTCCAGGACAGCGACCAGATTGCCGTAACGCTGCTCCTCCGTATGCCCGAGCGCCTGCGGAACAATGGAGAACGTATTGGAGATGCCGTCCTTGCAGACCTCGTAGGAGAGCTTCGCGACGGAGTTCAGCGCGGCGAGCGCGCCGTTTTTCTCGCGGTTGTGCATGGGGTTCGCGCCGGGCGCGAAGGGTTCCCCCGCTTTTCTGCCGTCCGGTGTGGCGCCGGTCTTTTTGCCGTAGACGACGTTGGACGTAATCGTCAGAATGGACAGCGTGTGTTCCGCGCCGCGGTAGGCGGGGACCTTTTTCAGCTCTTCATAGAACAGCCTGACCTGTTCCTGCGCGATGGAGTCCACCCGGTCGTCGTCGTTCCCGAAGGCGGGATATTCCCCGACGGTCCCAAAATCCGTAATCAGCCCGGTTTCATCGCGGATACATTTTACCTTCGCGTACTTGATCGCGGACAGAGAGTCCGCAAGGACGGACATTCCCGCGATCCCAAACGCCATAAAACGGTGGACGTCGGTGTCGTGCAGGGCCATCTGTGTTTTTTCATAAGCATATTTGTCATGCATATAATGGATGACGTTCATTGCGCCGACATAGGTTTTCGCCAGCCACTCCCGGTAGACGTCCATCAGCTTCAGCACCCGGTCATATTCGAGGTATTCGCCCTCATAGGGGGGATGCGCGGGGGCGACCTGAACGCCGCTCTTTTCGTCCCGGCCGCCGTTCAGGCTCATCAGCAGCAGCTTTGCCAGATTGGCGCGCGCGCCGAAAAACTGCATGTCCTTTCCCACCCGCATGGCGGAAACGCAGCAGGCGACGGCGTAGTCGTCGCCGAACACGGGGCGCATCACGTCGTCGTTTTCGTACTGGATCGCGTCCGTGTCGCAGGAAACCTTCGCGGCGTAGCGCTGAAAGGCTTTCGGCAAATCCGCCGACCACAGCACGGTCAGGTTCGGTTCCGCCGAAGGCCCCAGATTATAGAGCGTGTGCAGAATCCGGTAGGAGCTTTTGGTGACAAGGGTCCGGCCGTCCTCGCCCATGCCGCCGACCGCCTCCGTGATCCACATCGGGTCGCCCGCGAAAAGCTCGTTGTACTCCGGGGTGCGCAGGTGGCGGGCCATGCGCAGCTTCATGACAAAATCGTCGGTGATCTCCTGAGCCTGTTCCTCCGTCAGCAAGCCGCTTTGCAGGTCGCGCTCAAAATAGACGTCCAGAAAGGTGCTGACGCGGCCCAGGCTCATGGCGGCGCCGTTCTGCTCCTTGATGGCGCCGAGATAGGCAAAGTACAGCCACTGCACCGCTTCCCTCGCGTTCTGCGCCGGCTGGGAGATATCAAAGCCGTACAGGGCCGCCATCTCCTTCAGATACCCCAGAAAGGTGATCTGCTGATACAGCTCCTCCAGCAGGCGGACGTTATCCGCTTCCATGCTCTGTGAGGCTGCCTTCCGCTTGTCCCTTTTCTTTTCCTCAATGAGCCGGTCGACGCCGTACAGCGCGACGCGGCGGTAGTCGCCGATGATCCTTCCCCTGCCGTAGGCGTCCGGCAGCCCGGTGATGACGCCGCAGTGGCGGGCGGCTTTGATCTCGTCGCTGTAGGCGCGGAAAACGCCCTCGTTGTGGGTCGTCCTGTACCGGAATTCCTGCTCCACCTTTTCGGAAAGCCGGTAGCCGTAAGCTTCGCACGCCCTGCGCGTCATGTTCAGGCCGCCGAAGGGGTTCACGCCCCTTTTGAGTGGGCGGTCGGTCTGCAGGCCCACAATGATTTCCTTCTCCTTATCCAGATAGCCGGGCCGGTAGCTGGTGAGCGAGCTGACCGTCTGCGTGTCGATATCCAGCACGCCGCCGAACTCCTGTTCCAGCTCCAGCAGGCGGTCGAGCTTTTTCATCAGCCCACGGGTGCGCTCCGTGGCGGGGGCGAGAAACGCCTCGCCGCCCGAATACGGCCTGTAATTGGTCTGGATAAAGTTTCTGACGTCAATGCTTTCCCGCCAGCTTCCGCCCTTGAAATTCTTCCATGCCTGATGGTCCATTGGTTGACTCCTTTCCATGAAACAAAGCATCCGGCCCCTCTTTTCAATAAAAAAAGAGCACCACTCGGTAAAACCAAATGCTGCCCAGACGGTCGGCTGAAGGAAGGCCTTTATTCCACTGTGGTGAATCCACAATTATCCGTCAGTAATAAAAGCCCTTATGTTTTTATGACCTGATTATAATATATCCGTGCGGCTTCTGTCAACCGGCCCGTACGGATTTCTCAACAGATTACGGAATTGTAAAGGGAATATAAAATATTTCGGAAATCTCTTTGCTGTTTGTAAAAATATTGCTATAATATAAAAGAGGCATTTGACAGATATTTACAGAAAACAAATTGGATTCCGTCGAATCTGTCAAAAAATAACAATCATAACAGGAGGTTGAGAAAAATGCCGGCTTTTGCAAATCCTTTTCAGGCAAACGTTGAAAGAAAATTAACCCATGAGGAACTCGTTCAGGCCATCCGTCTGGACATCGCAGGGGAACTGGAAGCCATCTATCTTTATGACGCCCACGTTCAGGCCACGGACAATGAACTGGCCAAAACGGTCATCAGCGATATCCGCGATGAAGAAAAGGCCCATATCGGTGAATTGATGACGCTGCTCCGGCAGCTGGACCCGAAAGAAGCGGAGCTGTTCGCCTCCGGTGAAGCGGAAGTAAGAGAGATGCTGGAGGACCTGGGAATTTCCGAAGCGTCCGCAGAGCCCGCCGACGGCGCCCCCGAACAGACGGTAGGCAGTCTGCTGGGCAAATAAATAAATCTGTAAAGGAGCTGATCATATGGATTATCTTTCAAGAGAAGGTTCCCCGGTACCGCAGGAGCTTTGGAAACAAATTGACACCGCCGTAGTGGAATCGGCGCGCCGTATTCTGGCGGGCAGAAGGTTCTTACATATTTTCGGGCCTCTCGGCATCGGAGCGGACAGCATCGCGATTGACGACGCGGACAAGATCGGGGAAGTCACCAAAGACGGGCTGACGGTCACCGCCGGCAGAAAGCACGTGGAAATCCCCACCGTTTACGACGACGCCACCCTTTTGGCAAAAGATCTGGAAAGCAGCCGCAAATCCGGCTACCCGGCGGATTTATCCGCCGTTATGGCTTCCGCCGAGGCCTGCGCCCTGAAAGAGGACCGGCTGATCTTCTTCGGAGACGAGGGACTGGGCTATGAAGGGCTTCTTACCGCGGCGGGAACAAACCGGATCGAAAAGAAAGACTGGTCCGAGGGAGAAAACGCGTTTACCGATATCGCCGCGGCAGTCCAGCTTTTGATTTCAAAAAACGTTTACGGCACTTATGCGCTCGCGGTCAGCCCCGACCTGTATCTGCAGATGCAGCGGATTCAGCCGGGAACGGGTCTACTGGAAATTGATCGTGTGAAAAAGCTGCTGAACGGCAATATTGTCAGCAGCCCCGTATTGGGAAATAACAAAGCGGTGCTCGTCTGCACCGAGCCGAGAAACGTCGATCTGGTGGTCGGGCAGGACCTTGCCGCCGCTTATCTGGAGCAAAAGGACCTTAACCACTGCTTCCGTATTCTGGAAACCGTTCTGCTCCGCATCAGGCGCAGGCAGGCTATCGTCGTTTTTGAATGACCCGAAGCCCCGGCACCGCACGGCACATCTTTTATTTGCTGTTTTATTGATTGAGAATCAAATGATGGAAATGAGGTTGTAAAAATGTCAAAAGTTGTTTTTTACCGCTGTGAGATTTGCGGCAATATGGTAGCGCTGATCAGGAGCGGCGGCGGCACCCTTACCTGCTGCGGCCAGAACATGACGAAGCTGGAAGCAAACACCACCGACGCCGCAACCGAAAAGCACGTTCCGTTTATCACAAGGGAAGACGGAAAACTCAAGGTTCAGATCGGTTCCACCATTCACCCCATGCTTCCGGAGCATCATATTGAATGGATTGCGCTGGAGTCCGGCGACAGGCTGGAAATCGTGCATCTGAAGCCCGGCATGGACCCGAAAGCGGAGTTCAACGACGCCGAATCCGGCACGGTTTACGAGTACTGCAATCTTCACGGCCTTTGGAAAGTTGAATTCTAATGGATTAAAATGAAAAATGGCTTTGCGGGTTTTCCGCAAAGCCATTTTTGTTATATCATCCTATTTTGGCGGGATAAACTCAATCATCTTTCCCGCGGCCGCCGTTTTCCGGAAACAGCCCCAGAAAATCAAGGGTCGCGAAATAATCGGCCGGGGTTTCCGCGCGGCGGATGAGCCGCGCCGACCCGTCCTCTTTCAGCAGCACCTCCGCGGAACGCAGCCTGCCGTTGTAGTTGTAGCCCATGGCATGGCCGTGCGCGCCGGCGTCGTGGATCACCAGAAGGTCCCCCATGTCTATTTTCGGAAACATGCGGTCAATGGCAAATTTGTCGTTGTTCTCACACAGGCTTCCGACAATGTCGTATTTGTGGTCGCAGGGAGCATTTTCCTTCCCCATCACCGTAATATGGTGGTAAGCGCCGTACATGGCGGGGCGGAGAAGGTTGGCCGCGCAGGCGTCCACCCCGATATATTCCTTATAGATATGTTTTTCGTGAATCGCTTTCGTCACCAGACAGCCGTACGGCCCAAGCATGAAGCGCCCCAGCTCGGTGTAGATCGCCACGTCCTTCAGGCCCGCCGGAACGAGGATCTCCTCAAAGGCTTTGCGGACGCCCTCCCCGATCTTTGCGATATTGGCCGGCTTTTGTTCGGGGCGGTAGGGAATTCCTACGCCGCCGGACAAATTGATGAAAGAAACCGCAATGCCCGTTTTACGGTAGATGTCGGCGGCCGTACGGAACAGGATACCGGCCAGCGTCGGGTAATACCCGTCGTCCGTCGTATTGCTGGCGAGAAAAGCGTGGATGCCGAAGCGCCTGGCCCCCAGCTCCTTCAGCTTTACAAATCCCTGCTCCAGCTGTTCGCGGGTAAAGCCGTATTTGGCTTCCCCCGGCGTGTCCATAATGGCGTTGCTGATCTGAAAGGTCCCGCCCGGATTGAAGCGGCAGCAGATGGTTTCCGGAATGCCCGCCGTGGATTTCAGAAAATCGATATGCGTAAAATCGTCCAGATTGATCAAAGCGCCCAGCTTTTTTGCCAGCACAAATTCCTCGGGCGGCGTTTCGTTGGACGAAAACATGATGTTCTGTCCGTGAAAACCCACCGCGTCGGAAAGCATCAGCTCGGTCAGCGAGGAACAGTCCACCCCGCAGCCCTCTTCCTTCATGATTTCCAGAATGACCGGGTTGGGCGTTGCCTTCACCGCAAAATACTCACGGAAGCCGTTGTTCCACGCAAAAGCCTTCTGCAGTCTGCGCACGTTCTCCCGGATCCCCTTTTCATCATAAAGATAAAACGGAGTCGGAAACCGGGCCGCGATCTTTTCAAGTTCTTCCTTTTTTACGAACGTATCTTTCAAAACAGTTTCAGCTCCCTTTCGTTACGGTAATCAATGTGATTTCATTTTTCAGCGCCTCTTTGAAAAGCTCAACCAGATTGCGCTTTTGAGAATACAGGCAGGTGGACTCGGAACCCGCGGCAATATCGCCGGTCAAAACGCTTTTGGAATCGGCAATCAGGCGAATCTGATGCCGCCCGGTTTTCGTGTGGTACACCAGCGCGCCCTCCAGTTCAAAAGGAGGGTCGGTGATGACGACGACCTTCAGCCCCCGGCACAAAGCCGAACAGAGCTGCGGCAGAAGCAAAGAAAGCGTCTGTTCGGACACGGCAAGGTAAATACGCTCTTTCGCCGCGTCGATCATATTTTTCATTTTATCCACGATGTTGGTCTCGCCCTTGACGGTGATATACCCCTCGCCGGCTTCCCGGCGTTTGGGCGCCGCCCTCACCAGCAGTTCCCGGTACTCCTGCATGCGCCGGATACGGTTGCTGCAAAACTCCCCGACCGGAACGGGAAGATAGTGGGTGGCCGTGCCTTCCTCCACAAGAGCCGCGCCTTTTTCAACCAGACCGGCCAGCGCCGTATAGGTATTGGAACGGGATATGCCGGACGCTTTCGCGGCCTCATATCCCGTCAGTTTTCCTTCGGAGCAGAGCAGAAGATACAGGGCCGATTCCTGCCGTGTAAGATTGTAATATCCCAGCAGTTCCACCAGATCCATCGCGCCGCCCCCCGTATAGTGTTTCTCTATAGGAACACTATACGATATTGATCATGATTTGTCAATTAATATTTCTGACCCGCCGCCTCCAACGTCAGGTCTGAAGGATTCTTTTCAGCTTTCGCTCCGGTTTTCGGGCCTCCCTCGATCACCGTAAGCTTTCTCTTTTTCAGCTGGAAGGAGCCGACCAGCTTCCTGAGCATATCCGCCTGTGCGGACAGCTCCTCGCTCGCCGCCGCGCTTTCCTCCGCCGTGGCGGAATTCGTCTGGACGACCGCGGAAACCTGATCCACGCCGGTTGTGATCTGTTCGATCGCGGCGGCCTGATCGGAAGAGGCCATATCGATTTTGACGATCGTTTCTCCCACAAGCCCCACCTTGGCCGCGATCTCATTCAGTTCTTTCGCCGTACGCCCGGCGATAGCGGTACCGTTTTTTACGCTCTGGATGGAACCCTCGATCAGGCTGGTGGTCTGCTTGGCCGCGTTGGCGGACTTGCTTGCCAGATTCCGCACCTCGTCGGCCACCACGGCAAACCCTTTTCCGGCGCTGCCGGCCCTTGCCGCTTCCACGGCGGCGTTCAGGGCAAGGATGTTGGTCTGGAACGCAATGTCGTCGATCACCTTGATAATTTTTCCAATCTCACTGGAAGTATTGCTGATTTCTTCCATGGAAGAGAGCATCTGCCGCATCTGTTCGTTGCCCTGTTCCACCTGTGCGACGGTATCTTTTACGTAGCCCGCCATTACCCTGACATTATCCGCCGTCTCGCTGACTTTTCCGGAAACCTCGGTGACGGAGGCCGCCAGTTCTTCCACGGAGCTTGCCTGCTCTGTCGCGCCCTGCGCAAGCTCCTGAGAACCGTCGGAAACCTGGGCCGCTCCGCTGTTGACCTGTTCCGCGGAGGTATCGATGGCTGCGAGAGTATTGTTCAGCTCGTCGGAGATCTGCATCAGCGCCTGTTTGATCGGAGCAAAATCCCCCGCATATTCCTGTGTAATATCCGCGGTCATATCCCCCTTTGCCATACGCCCCAGCTTGTCCGAAATATCCGCGACATACAGCTTTAGGGTCCCGGCGGCCGACTGCAGCGACCGGGCAAGAGAACCGATTTCATCCTTCGAGGAATAGGTGATATCTACGTCCAGCTTTCCCCGTGCGATGCTCTCGGCGGCGACGGCCATTTCATTGACCGGCCTGCTCAGCTTCCGGGCCAGCCAGAAGCCCCAGCCGACGGAGACGAAGACGCCGAAAAGAATAATCACAATCATCATGAGCATCATCGTATTCCCAAGCTGCTGATTGGCGTCGTTGTTCGCCTTTGCGTTGCTGACCCGGTTCTGCATGCACTGGGTATAATTGTCGGTCACCTTGATGTTGATTTCCATCAGCTTTTTCAGGCTGGTCATGGCTTCGCCGATATTTTTCTGCCCGGTTTTCTGAACGATGTCCTCAAAGACCGGCCAGAATTCTTCATTAAACATGGCTTTCGTCTGCAGAAACAGCTCTTTCGACGCCTCTGTCGCAATGGTCGGTTCATACTGTTCAACCGCATCGTCATATTGCTTTTTATATTTTTCGGTATTTGCGACGATGGTTTTTAACTCTTCCTGATTGTCGTAATACAATATATAATCTCTGGATAACCCTCTTAAACGGTCGAGATTCACAATGATATCCGACATGACCGGCAGCGGCACGGTCTGCTGCTCATAGAGCTTTTTGCTGGAAGCTTCCATCTGCCGCATACTGTAAATTCCGGCGCCGCCGACAATGATCGTAATCAGGGATATCGCCAGAAACGACAGGATCAGCTTATTTGCGATTTTAAGATTTTTCATAATTTTTCTCCATTCCTCATTCTCCACCCTGGACTCTTTCTCACTATTCCGCTTTGTCCGGGTCCTGTACCCGTACTTTTGCCGCCGCCCGGTTTTTCGGGCGTTTTCCACCGCGGCTTTGATCCATCTGTTTTTTCTCCCTGCCCCTTTCCCAAAACGCGGCCGGCTGCCATTCCTCCATCGATGGTGCCGGTCACATTTTTAGTTTGTTTTTTTGTTTCGATCCATTTTATATCTATTACTAATTTATCGTCCAAAATATCAATTATTTTAATATTTTTAGGTATTATTTTTTTAATTGATCATAATATATTTGTTTTGCTTATATTTAGTTTACTTTTTTTTTGGCACAATTAAAATTCATAGTGAAAGGAGTTGACTTTATTGAATCGAATCAAAATACTAAGAATGAAAAATAAATTAAAACAGCAGGAGCTGTCCAAGATCATCAATGTCAGCCAGGCGTCCCTCTCCGGATACGAAAGCGGAAAATACGAGCCCGACAATAAAACTCTGCTGAACCTGGCGGCTTTTTTCGGCGTAACCACGGATTATCTGCTGGGAAAGGACTCCGTTCCCGACCCGCCCGACACCTCCAAAAAAATACCCGTGCTCCGCAGCCTCCGCGCGGAGGTATCGGCCGAATCCGCGAAAGATGTGGTAGGATATGAGGAAATCAGCGGGGAGATGGCAAAACAGGGAGATTTTTTCGCCATCAAGATGCATGGGGACAGTATGGAGCCGCGCATTCAGGACGGCGACACCGTGATCGTACAGACTGGCTCCATAGTGGAAACCGGGGACATTGCGGTTGTTTCCATCAGAGGGGACGAGGCGACCATTAAAAAAATAGCAAAATACGAAAGCGGGATCACCCTGATTCCCTATAACCCCAAATATGAACTGGTTTCCTTTTCAGCGGAAGATCTGACCAGGCTGCCGGTCGTCATACTTGGCAAGGCGGTACAATTAAGAGGAAAGTGTTAGGTAATGCGAAAAAATCATATGGTAACGCCGCATTGGCCAGCAGCCGGTGCGGTATTTTATTGCCGTCTTTACAGACATCGGACATCCTTATTGAAATAGGATGTCTTTTGCGGTATAATCATGCCGAGAACATCAGAAATGCGGAGGAATCGGCAGTGAAGACAAAAGGAAAAAGCCTTGCGGAAAACATCGCGGACGATATTGTCGCAAGGATCACCATCGATAAAAAATATTCGGCCGGAGACAAGCTGCCCAATGAAAACGAGCTGTCCGCCGACTTAAAGGTCAGCCGGACCACCCTGCGGGAAGCGATCCGTATTTTGGTGGCGCACAACCTACTGGAAATCCGCCGCGGAAAGGGCACCTATGTCAAAGACAATCAGGCCATGGACCGGGAAATCGGCCTGAACACGCTTTCCGCTTTCCCGATGGATGTAAAGGACCTGTATGAAATGCGCCTGATTTTCGAGCCCCAGTCCGCCTACCTTGCCGCCAGGAGGGCTTCTGACAAGGAGCTGGAGCGCATTCTGCACTACGGCAGGCTGGAGGAAGACCTGATTTTAAGGAAGCAGGACCGCACGGAGATAGAGCAGGCCTTTCACAAGTCCATCGCAAAGGCGACCCACAACGAATTTATGAACCGCCTGATGCCCATCCTGTATCAGGCCATCGGCAAGGGCGTGATTTTGTCCAACGCAAAAGAGGAGATCGTGCGGAACACGCTGAACGATCACCGCATGATTATGGAATTTTTATCAAAGCGGGACGCGCTGGGCGCAAAGACCGCCATGGAGCTGCATATTATCCACGCGATGCGAGGGTTCGGCATCACGGAGGAATAAATCGTATTTTTTTATCAATTGACATAAGACATCATACAATATATAATAAATTATACAACTGCGGCGGCCGGAACCCCCCTGCTTCAGCCCGCTGCTGTCAATCAAAGAGTGAGGTGCTTGTAAAATGAACAGTGATGCGGTAACCAAAAGCGTACCGCAGCGCGCGCTGTTTCACGCGCTGGGTTTTACCAATGAGGAATTGGAGCGTCCGATCATCGGAATCGTCAGCTCGCAGAATGAGATCGTTCCGGGGCATATGAATCTGGACAAAATCGTGGAAGCCGTCAAAACGGGCGTTTCCATGGCGGGGGGAACCCCGATCGTATTCCCGGCCATTGCGGTCTGCGACGGTCTTGCCATGGGCCACCGCGGAATGAAGTATTCACTGATTACAAGGGAGCTGATCGCCGACTCGACCGAGGCGATGGCTCTTGCCCACGCCTTTGACGCGCTGGTGATGGTGCCGAACTGCGACAAGAACGTGCCCGGCCTGCTGATGGCGGCGGCGCGTCTCAACATACCCACGATCTTTGTCAGCGGCGGGCCGATGCTCGCCGGATTGGTGGACGGGCAGAAAACCAGCTTTTCCAGCGTTTCGGAAGCTTCCGGAGCGTACCGCGCCGGGAAGATCACAGAAGAAAAGCTGCTGGAATTTGAAAACAAGGTCTGCCCCACCTGCGGCTCCTGCTCCGGCATGTACACGGCAAACAGCATGAACTGCCTGACGGAGGCACTCGGAATGGGGTTAAGGGGCAACGGGACCGTTCCCGCCGTTTACTCGCAGCGCCTTCAGCTTGCCAAGCACGCGGGCATGCAGATTATGGAACTGCTGAAAAAGAATATCCGGCCCAGGGACATCATGACGGAGGACGCGTTCAAAAACGCGCTCACCATCGATATGGCGCTGGGCTGCAGCACCAACAGCATGCTGCACCTGCCGGCCATCGCGCACGAATGCGGTATCTCCATCGATCTGAACATCGCGAACGAGATCAGCGACAAAACGCCGAACCTCTGCCATCTTGCCCCGGCGGGACATACCTACATGGAGGATCTGAACGTTGCGGGCGGCGTGTACGCCGTGATGAACGAGATCAGCAAGCTCGGTCTGCTCAAAACCGACCTGATGACCTGCACGGGCAAAACAGTCGGGGAAAACATTGCGGACTGTCCCGTTCTGGACTACGGCGTGATCCGCTCCGTGGAAAATCCGTACAGCAAAACCGGCGGCATCGCCGTGCTGAAGGGCAATCTGGCCCCCGACGCCTGCGTGGTCAAGCGCTCCGCGGTCGCCCCCGAAATGCTGAAGCACGAAGGCCCCGCCAGGGTGTTTGACTGTGAAGAGGACGCGATCGAGGCGATCACCTCCGGGAAAATCGTGGCGGGCGACGTCGTCGTCATCCGGTACGAAGGCCCCAAGGGCGGCCCGGGCATGAGGGAAATGCTGAACCCGACCTCCGCCATTATGGGAAGCGGTCTGGGCGGGAGCGTCGCCCTGATTACGGACGGCCGCTTCAGCGGCGCGACCAGAGGCGCGGCGATCGGGCACGTTTCGCCGGAAGCCGCCGTGGGCGGAAATATCGCGCTGGTCGAGGAAGGTGACATCATCAAAATCGATATTATGGCAAACACCATCGATTTTGTTGTCAGCGATGAAGAACTGAACAAGCGCAAAGAAAACTGGAAGCCGAGAACCCCCCGTATCACGGAGGGCTGCCTTTCCAGATACGCCGCCTTGGTCACCTCTGCAAACAGGGGCGCCGTTCTGGAACTGAAATAAGGAAAGAGACAAGAATTCGACCCTCTGGGAGGGGGCCGGAAAAAGGCTGCGCCGTCAACGGATTTGATCCGTTGACGGCCGCTTTTTGTTTCAGGCCGGAATCCCCCGCTATCAGAATATGCGGGCAAGAGTGCGTCCGTTCCTGTATTTTCAGACTTTTTTAAACAAGGTCCAGCGTATTGATATTCAGGCGATAGGTCACGTCCTTGCGCTCCACAATCACCGTAAATTTCTCTTTCAGCTGATCGTCGTTCTCAATATGGGAAAGCAGTTCGCGCGTGGGATTGACCGCGACCGGGTTCCCGACGAGCTGCAGCATGGAATAATCGCCGTTGGTGTCGCCGTAGGCATAGCTCAGGGACAGATCGATGTTGTGCTTCTCCGCCATTTCCAGAACCGCCTTGCGCTTGCTCTGGGAATCCCACATCGGGATGATTTCCCCGTTGTAGGTGCCGTTCTTTCCGACCTGATAAATGGTTCCCCGGTAATCGTCCATGCCGTACATCCGGGAAACCTCGCTGACCAGCTCGATCGGCGAACCGGAAATGGCGATGACGATATGGCCCTGCTTCTTATGCCACCGGATCCGTTCCCGCGAATAAGTATAGACGCGCTCGCCCTTTTGCTCGATCACCTTTTTCGCGATATAGGCAATGTGAAAAGCGCTGGTGTTTTTGACGGTCTCCGTGTAGATATCCACCATTTTCTGCAGGTAAATATCGTAATCGCCCACGCGTTTGTCCCATCTGGTAAAAGCGGGCTCGACCTCGTTGTCCCATTTGCTGTTGTCGATCAGCTCGTATTTAATCATTTTCCTGAACATTTCGCTGATGAGACCTTCCCGGGAGATGGTCCCGTCAATATCAAAAAAAGCCGCGATTCTTTTCATGATGAATCCTCCTTTCCAAGCTTTGCTTGACCAATGGAAAACGACGGATTTTCAGTCGCTCCCGATCCTTGCCGTTATGTACTCGTCGGCGTACTGCCCCCGTCCCCTTCCGCACCCGGCTGCTTTCGTTTTTTGCTTTGTGTGCGGAAGGGGGAGAGCCGGAAATATTTATTCTTCTATCAGCTTGATAAACTGCCCGTATCCCTGTTCTTCCATTTCCTGAAGCGGAATAAAGCGGAGGGACGCGCTGTTGATACAGTAGCGCAGGCCGCCCTGCTCCTTCGGGCCGTCGGGGAAAACATGGCCAAGGTGGGAATCCCCGCGGCGGCTGCGCACCTCGGTGCGCACCATGGAATGGCTGGTGTCCCGGTGCTCCGTCAGGGCGCCGGCGCGGATGGGTTTCGTAAAGCTGGGCCAGCCGCAGCCCGATTCAAACTGGTCACTGGAAACGAAAAGGGGCTCTCCGGTCACGACGTCCACATAAATGCCCTTTCTGCGGTTGTCCCAGTATTCGTTGTCGAACGGCGGTTCGGTGGCGTTCTGCTGCGTGACGCGATACTGCATTTCCGTAAGGGAAGCCTTCAGCTTCTCCGGCGACGGCTTTGGGTAAGCAGCCTTCCCGGAGGGCGGGGTCTGTTCCCGCAGGGAGGAAAAGTCAACGTGGCAGTAGCCGCCCGGATTCTTTTCCAGATAATCCTGATGGTACTCCTCCGCCGGATAGTAATTTTCCAGCCGGCTGACTTCGACCGCGATCGGCGCGCCGTATTTTTTCTGTTCCTTCGCGACAGATTCCCGAATCACCGGAAGATCCGCCTCATCCCGATAATAGATTCCCGTGCGGTACTGGGCGCCGATATCGTTTCCCTGACGGTTGACGCTGACAGGGTCGACGATTTTAAAATAGAAATCCAGCAGCGTCGGCAGGCCGGTCTTCTCCGGATCATAGAGAATATGGACCGTTTCCGCGTGCCCGGTGACCTTCAGGTCATGGTAGGAAGGATTCGCCGTCCTGCCGTTCGCGTAGCCGACATCCGTTTTCGCCACGCCGTAGATGCGGGCAAAATAGGCCTGTACTCCCCAGAAGCATCCGCCCGCAAGCCAGATTTCCTTTAATTTTCTGTTGCTGTAATCCGTGCCGGCATTCGGGTTTTCCGGAAGGCCGGACTGTACGCCATATTTCTGCATATGACCCTTCCTTTCGCTGTTGGGAATAAATTCAGTATCAAACGATTTAAAAAAATTTTATCTTTTTCCTGATCCGGACAAGGATGAAATTCCGGCAGGGATTCAGCTCACGAGCTGGAAAATCACCGCGTTGACGAGCACGCCGATGAATCCCCAGAAGGTACCCAGAATGGCGCCCGCCAGCACGTCGCGCGGATAATGCATCCCCATATACATGCGCGTGGCCCCGACCAGCGAGGCGAGCACGTAAAGCACAAGCGCCGCCGCAAAGTTGCCCTGAAAATACTGCAGGAGCATCGTCGCCATGTAAAAAGCCTGACTGGTATGCCCGCTGGGAAAGGACTTCCCCCGCGCCCGGATGCCCACCACGCGGACATCCTCAAGATAGATAAACGGTCTGGGCCGCCGGATGACGGCTTTCATCAGTTCCACAACCAGCCACAGGGTCAGCGTACCCAGAACGAATTCATACGCAAGGTGGGCATTGACGGCAAAATAGAGGACAAGCGCGATGATCAGCGTAACAATGCCGTTCCCCAGCTCGGTAAGAAGGAGCATCGTCCGGTCCAGCCAGCGCGGGCGGGCGCCGTGCCGGTTGAAAAGCGCGAATACATACGCGTCTATGCTCTGTCCCTTTGACCACACCAGAGAAAGCAGCAGCAGGCAGAACACAAAGAGCATGCAGATCAGCGGCGTGTTCCCTTTGATGGTGATCCACACATGTTTCCAGAAGGTATGGGGGACAAAAATAACGTAGAAGGACAGCGCGACAACCAGAACGGGTACCCAAACGACCGGCCGGAGATGACGGACCCTGCCGATCAGCCGTTCACACTGCCGCACCCATTGATTCTCTCTTAAATGATCGATCCGCTTCATTTCCCGTCCCCAATCGGTCTTTTTATTCTTTTCGGCTCCGGCGCTTTCGTCATCACCGCCAGTGTCCGGCGCTGCAGCTCAATATGGACCGGCCCTTCGCCCAGCGCAATGCCGTCCGCCATCAGCCGCATGGGAGGGGCGGCTTCCATGTCCACCGTACGGGCATGGAAATGCTCAATGCCGGAGTCCTCCGGCTCACTGAGTTTTGCCCCCCTGAACGCGCGGCCCAGCAGATTCAGCTTGGATAAATTGGAAAAAATCAGGACGTCCAGCAGTCCGTCCCGGAAAGCCGCCGTTTCTCCCACCTGGTAATGCCGTCCGACGTACGGCATGTTGGTGACGAGGACCAGATGACCCATCCTGACGATCTCCCGCTTTCCGTCCAGCAGGATTTTGATCCTGGAGGGCGTCAGCGACACGAGGGTGGAAAGGAAGTCGCCCACCCGCTCCAGATGCCCGTGCTGGATATCGTCCCCCGCCGAAAAAATCGAAGACAGCAGGCCCGCCGAACAGATTTCCAGAAAAGAGGTGCGTCCCGCCGCGCAGCCGAGGAGCCCCATATCGATCTTGGTGCGTTCCCCTGTGCGCAAAACGGCGATGGCGGACGGAATATCCCGCGGGATGTTCAGGCTGAGCGCCACATTGTTCTGGGTGCCCGTGGGGATAATGCCCATCGTCGCGGGCAGCCCCTTCATTTCTCTGGCGACGGCGGAAACGGTGCCGTCGCCGCCGCAGACGACAAACATGTTGACGCCCTGCGCCGTGGTGTCTTTGACCATCCGCGCAAAATCGCTGTCCGGTTCCGTCAGATACACCTCCGGCACGTACTTCCACTGCTGCAGCATGCTGATGATATCCATCAGCTGAACCGGGGAGGCGTTTGCAGAGCCGGAGGCCGGGTTGAAAATGAGCTTGACGCGCCTGCGCCGTTTATCCGTAAAATACGTTTCTTTTTCCATCTTGTCCCGCAAAGCCCTTTCTTTCCTTAATGCCTGGGATGCGCGCGGACCGCCAGAATCGCCTGAATGACCGCCGTGACCACCTGTGCGTTGGTCTGGGGATCGATATCCGGCGTGGGCTGGCCCTCCTGCAAAACCATATATTTCGGGGGAAGCTTGTTCAGCGCCATCGCGACAATGTCCTTTTTGCACCGGTCGCATTTGCAGCACTGAAAACGCGCAAGCGCCGATTCCAGCTTTTCCAGCACGATGCTTTCCATCGTATTGACAAGGATGGTCGGCTGGGTATCCATAAACGCGACGCCCACTTCGCGGCGCATAATGGTTTTGTGCTGGTTCAGCGGTTCCTCCAGCGCGGCGCGCGCGTTCTGCTCGTCGCTGAGGCCATGCGGGCTTTCCGCGTCCTGCGAAGCCTTCGCCGTTCTGGAGCCGGAGGGCATCAGCATTTTATACATCAAATCTTTATCGATATCTTTCTTCGTCCTTGCCATCAGTCATGATTCCTCCTTTTCCAGCAGCTCATCCGTAAATTTCAGGTAATCTTTCGCAATATTGTTTCTCGGCGAGTAATCCAGAATGTTCTGCTGGATGGACTGGGCCTCGCTGATGACGACGCTGCTGCGTATGTAGGAATCGAACAGCGGAATGTTCAGATCCTGTGCGATCAGTTCCGCCGTACCCCGGATTTCCCTGCTCAGGAGGGTACGGGGATTGAATTTTGTCAGAAGGATTCCCGAGATGGTCAGGGACGGATTGCAGTATTTTTTGACTCGCTCAGCGGCTTCATACAGCTTTGCAATCCCCTGCAGGCTGAAAATATCCGAAAGCATCGGAACCACGATCGTGTCCGACGCGGTAAACGCGTTGATGGTCAGGATGCCGAGCGCGGGCGGCGTGTCCAGAAGGATATAGTCGTAGAGGCCGAGGATCGGTTTCAGCGCCTCTTTCAGCAGAAACTCGCGCCCGGTATTGGTAAATTCAAGCTCGATCCCGCTGAGCAAAATGCTGGATATCATGATATCGGCCGTGTCCGATTTCTGAATGGCGTACTGCGTTTTCACGTCGCCCTTCAGCACCTCGTAAATGGTGGCGCAGGTTTCGGTTTCAGCGCCGACGCTGAAGCCGAGGTTTCCCTGCGGGTCAAGATCGATCATCAGAACACGAAAACCCTTTTTCTTTAATCCCGCCGCCAGACTGCAGACGGTAGTCGTTTTGCCTACCCCGCCCTTCTGATTGGAAATGGAAATAATCCTGCTCATTTTCATGTCCCCTTCGTATGAAAGTTGCAACAAAACAATTATCTTTACCATCATAGTATAATTTTACAATATTTTCAATCCTATAGGGCTTTTCCTTCACCCTTCCCGGTTCAAAAAAGCACCGATCAGGCGATAGCACTCGCGGACCTGACGAAAAACCGGCGGAAGCGAAAAAAAGCCGTGCAGCGCGCCGGGGATGCGGCGGACCTCCACTTCGTTGCCCGCTTCCTTCAGGCGCTGCCCGTAATCCTCCGCCTCGTCCCGGAGCGGGTCGTATTCCGCCGTAATAATCAGCGTTTTCGGCTGGCGGCTGAAATCCTTGGAGGCCAGCGGCGCGAAGTAGGGGTTTTGCAGATCCCCGTCGCCGGCCTGATACAGCTTCATATAATCGCAGATCCTTTCGGAGGTCAGCAGATATTTGCTCCCGTTGTCGCGCACGGAAGCGTAGGGCGATTTTGCCGTATGGTCAAAGTAAGTGGAGGGATAGATCAGGATCTGGCGCTCGGGCAGAAATTCGCCCCTGTCGCGCGCCATCAGGGATACGGCCGCCGCAAGGTTTCCCCCGGCGCTGTCCCCGGCCACCGTGATTTTTTCGGCGGGGACCTTTAACAGCTCCGTGTGCAGAAAAATCTCCCGCACCACACGGTAACAGTCCTCCGGTGCGGCCGGGAAACGGTACTCCGGCGCAAGCCGGTAATCGACCGACACCACGGTGCTGCCGGTCATATTGGCCATATTCGCGCAGATCCGGTTGTAGCCGTCAATGGTTCCGGCGACCCAGCCGCTTCCGTGGAAGAAAATCAGCAGGGAATCGGGCCGGCTTTCGCCGGGAGCAAATATCCGTACGGGAATATGATGGTTTTCATAGGACACGACATGATCCCACGTCTGATAAGGCGGCTTTCCAAGATGAAATCCTCTGATGCGAATGATCGCGCGGTGAAACCGGCCGCTTTCCTCTTCTCCGATATCCGTATAGGAAAGCGCTCTCAGCGCAACGCGCATCAGCCTTTTTACCGCCATTGTCCTTCGCCTTCCGATCCTTCGTAATTCTCTGCCGCAATCGTATTGACAGCATTTCCAGTTGCTCCTGCAACAAGGTTGCGTTCCTCCCCCGCCGAAGGCGGGGGAGGAACGCGTTTTGTCTTGCAAACTGAAATGCGATCGCTATAGTATTGACAGCCCGGCTGCATTTTATTGACCTCCGGAAACGAAAAAGCGGCATAGAATTTTCAGGATTCCATGCCGCGTCCGTCATTCTTTATTTTCCACAGTCCGATGGATCGGAATAAAAAGCAAAACAGTCCTTGCCCTGCTTTTTCGCCTTGTAAAGCGCGCTGTCCGCTTTGGGATAAAGCTCCTGATACGTTGTGCCGTCGGCCGGATACATGGCGACGCCGATGCTGCCGGAGATGCTGTATTCCCTATGGCCGTCCGCATGGGTATTGCGGAAGATGTCGCACATCGCTTCCGCCTTTTCCGCAATCAGGTCGTCGGTGGAGATATCGCGCAGAAACACGAGGAATTCGTCCCCGCCGATACGCCCGACCACATCGGAAGTGCGGAACAGCTTCTGGAGCTTCGCGGAAATGTCGCAGATCACCTTGTCCCCGGCCATGTGGCCGAACTGGTCGTTGATGGATTTAAAATTGTCAATATCGATCATCATCAGCGCGTGGATTCCCGACGGATCCGCGCCCGACAGATGATCCTCGATCCGGGACTGCGTGGCGGTCTTATTGTAAAGATTCGTCAGCGCGTCGCGCTGCGACTTGTCCATCAGCCTTTGCATTTCCTTTTTCTGGCTGTCGATATTATAGGCCTTTCCAACCGCTTTGCTCGGCCTGCCGTAGGAGTCGTACATGATTTTCGCTTTCACGCGGTGCCAGACAAACCGGCCCGTTTTGGTAATGAAACGGAACTCGATTTCATACTCCGTATTGCCCATCTGGAACTCCTTCAGCAGCGTCCGGAACCGCGGCAGATCTTCCTTGCAAATGCTCTGGTTGCGCAGAATATCCTTCATGAAATCCCTGATGTGCGGATACTGCCCGGTCAGAGCGGTAAAAAGCGGGGAAAAGTCCATCCGGTCGGTCAGGATATCGTATTCGAACATGATGTCGTCGGAGAGGTTCTCCGCGATCTGGTAACGCTCCCTTTCCACTTCCAGCTCTTCCTGCGTCTGCTTGAGCGAAGTGATATCCGTGTAAACGCACTGGTAAATCACCTGATTGTTCCGGTTGACGGTGTGCGTTCCGCTCAGAGAGACCCAGATGACGCCGCCGTCTTTCCTCACCATGCGGAATTCCGCGATAACGGGCCTGTTTTCCTCAATCTGCCTTTTCAGCAGAACCGACACAAGCTGGGCGTCTTCGGCATGCACATTGCGGATCCCTTCTTCACCCGGAAGCCGGGCGTATTCCTCTTTTGTATATCCGCACAGCTTATAGAACCCGTCGCTCGCGTAGATCAGCTTCAGCCCCCCGTCGTACAGATACTGCGCCACGCCGCCGGGGATGCTGTTTGCCAGCGTCTGCAGCTGCGTCATGATCTCATTCGCTTTTTTATGCGCCTGCTTTGACTCGGTAATATCCACAACGACGGCGTAAAATTCCCGGTAGCCGTCCTCATGCGCCACAATTTTAGCCCGGTTGAGCAGCCAGCGGATATTCCCGTCCGCCGTGACGATCCGGTATTTTACCTCCGCGAAATTCTCTTGGGAAATCTGATGGTGAATGCTGCTGATGGTCTGCATACGGTCTTCTTCATAAATCATGTTATAGAAGGAACGGTCATAGGCGCTGAGGAACTGGTCCAGGGTATATCCCAGCATTTTTAAAAGCCCGTTGCTCACGAACTGGAACTCCGCCTTTTCGTCGGCGCTGAAGCGGAACGCGCCGCCCGGCAGGTTGGCGATGAAGGTTTCCAGCTCCACCTTGGTGCTTTTCAGCTCGTCGTTCTTCCTGCGGAGCCGCTCCCTGTTCTTTCTTTCCGACAGAATGACATAAGCCGCGATCAGAACCAGCCCAACGGTAAGCTTGATCACCAAAGAGACGGTATCGGTCAGAATTTTGTTGGATTTCGACGTAACGGCGTTGATGGAAACCGTTCCGATCACATACCAGTCCTCCATACCGACCGGCGTATAGGAGACATAATACTCCCCTATATTGGAGTAATAGTGGGAACTCCCCTGCTTTCCGTCTTTCATGGCTGACTTGATCTGGGCGAGAGAGGACGGGGCCTCCAGCGCCAGATGCGTGTCCGTAAAAATATTCTGCTCCGTCTGCCGGGAATCCGGCGAGGCGATCACCGTTCCGTCCCCCCCGGCCAGCCAGCATTCTCCCTTTTCCCCGGAATTCTCCGCGTTCAGCAGGCTGCCGAACGATTTTGCGGGGATAATGGAGCTGACGGTACCGGTAACTTCCCCCCCATGCCGGACGGGCACGGCCACGACGATGCTGCGGGTACTGTCCGTCCTCGACCGGGGCACCGCCGAAACGGCCGTTTTGCCGTTCAGTGCCTGCTGAAAATAAGGGCGGTCGCCGATTTGGACGGTCTGTCCCCCTGCAAGGCAGCAGGTTCCGTCGGGCAGCCCCACCCCGACCGCAGCCGACTGGTCCGCTTTCTTCAAATCAACCAGCAGGTCCTTCACAGACGTCTTGTCCAGCACGTCATTTTCCGCGCCGATTGCCTGAGCGGCCAGTTCCATGGAGGAAATCGTGTTATTCAGCTCCATGTTGACCATTTGGGCGTTACGCCGGGTATCGGACAGCAGATTTTCCTGCACTTCTTCTTCAAAAGTTCTGTTTAGCAAAAAAGAATACCTGCTGAAAGACAGAATCATAAACCCAACAAAAATAGCGATGATCAAAATTGCTGTGATGGGCGTATTGATTCTTCTTTTCACTGAAATATTCCTCCAAGACGACGAAATTTTCACCAGTCCCCAGCAGGATCGCGAAAGATAATTCCATACTTATATATTTCTAATAATATCATAAAACGGATATAAAAGAAACATTTATTTCCAATTCCCATTAAAAAGCGCGGCCCGTCGGTTCTTTCAAAAAATGTCACGCGGATACGGTTTGACCGATCTTTTTCGCCACGGCGTTCAGGCCCTCCCGGCGGGCCAGTTCCGGAATATTCTGATGACAGGTGAAGAGGATGATCTGGGCGCCGCCGCTGTTTCCGGCATAATCGGCGAGGAATTTCAGGCCCTGTCTTGTCCGCTCGTCGTCGTACTGCAGAAAAACGTCGTCCAGCAGCAGCGGAAGCTTCGGGCCCTCTTCCGAAAGCAGCTCCGCAACCGCCAGCCTGAGCGCGAAATACGCCTGATCGATCGTGCCGCTGCTCAGATACTGCCATTCGTGCGAAACCGCGTTTTCCGAATCCTGCACGTTGATATCGAAATTTTTTGAAACGATCACATTCTGATATTTACCGCCCGTAATGCTGCTGAAGATCCGGGCGGTTTTTTTGTTCAGGAGGGGACCGAAGCTCCGGCGGATTTCATTGAAGGCCTCCGTGAGCGTGTCCTTTGCAAGGCTGAGGCACTGATACTCCGATTCTCTTTCCGCAATCTCCTTTTGCAGTTCCTCCGTCTCCTCTTCCAGCTCGCTGACATTCTTTTTCCCCGCGAACCGGTTTTTGATTTCGGAGCCCGTCTGAATCAGTTCTTCCCTTGTTTGCTGAAGCTGCTCAAAGCATTCGGCGCTGAGGCGCCTGAGATGCTCCGCACCCTGATCGTCCAGGGGCTCCGGCATCCGCACCCCGCAGGCGCTGAGAATCTCTTCCCGCGCTTCCCCGGCTTCCCGCTCAAGCTGTTCGGCGGGCTTCCCCTCTCCCTGCTCCTTGAGGGATTCCGACTGGCTCTCGATTTTCTGCCGCAGGGAACGGAGCTCCTCCATCCGATTTTTCAGCTCCTGTACGGCGCTCAACGCTTCCTCAAAGGAGGAGACCGGCCGGTACGCGCCGACAAAGGAAAGGAAGGCGGCGGTTTGCCCCCGCAGGCTTTCCTGTGCCTGAGTCAGGGCTTCTTTCGCCCTGTCCAGATTTTCCCGTCTCATGGCCGCCCGCTCCTGAAAGCTTTGGAACCGCATCCGCTTGTCCTGAAGCTCCTCCGTCGTGCGGCACCCCAGCGACTGAAGCTGAGACCGTATCCCGTCCGCAAGCGCCGCTTCCCGGGCCGTTTTCGCGTTCAGCTCCTCCCGCAGAGCGGGAAGACCGGTCCGCTGCTCCGGGCCGTCCGCCGGAAGCTCCGCGCGTTTTTCCCGCACATCCTTCAAAAGGCCGTCAAGCTTTTCCCCGATAAACCCGAGTTTCAGTTCCAGCTCACGGTTCCTGCGTTCCGCTGCGGACATCTGCTCCGCCGCCATACGGCAGAGCTCTTCCGCCTGTGCGGCCGATTTCCGCACTTGCTCTTCTCTGGCCGAGGCCGCCTGCCATTCGCCGGCGGCTTCCTCTTCCGCCCGCTTTGCGGCTTCCGTTTCACGCTCCGCGGCAAGACGCACGCTTTCCAGATTTGCTTTTGCCGCCGCGGCTTCGGCTTCGTCCACGACCGTCGTGGCCACGGCTCTGGTTCTGGCTTTCCCAACGGAGAGAACCGCCGCCACTCCGGCGACGGCCAAACCGGCAAAGCAGGCGGGCGACAGAGTGACACCCAGCGCAACCGACGCAGCGGCGATCAGAATCGCCCCGATCAGCAGCCCTTTCCGGATTTCACGACCGGCATTTTCGTTGACCGTTACCTGCCGGGGAGTACCGGCCTGTTTCAGCCGCTCCTGTGCCGTCTCTATTTTTTGCGCGGAAAGGGACTGTACGGATTTCAAATCCTGCCCGGCGGCCTGATACGCGGTATTTGCGCTTTCCCTGCGCTGCCCGGCGAGCGCATGCTCTTTCTTTTTCCGGTCGAAGTCCTCCCGGCAGGCCTGGCAGGACCGCCGCGCTTCCTCCAGCTCCAGAGAAGCCTCTTGGCAGGCGTTTTCCTGATCCCGCTTCTGCTGCAGTTGCTCCTGCAGCGCTTTTTCCGCTTCCGCCAGAGCCGACCGTTTTTTCTCCGTTTCGGCGGCGGCGCGGACGGCTTCCCGAAGGGCAAGGATATCCTGCTGCAGCTTCGCACGCTCCTGCTCCCGCTTTTTTACTTCCTCCGACACTGCCGGTGAAATTTCCTCGACCGGCTCGGCCGGGTCCTCCCGCTCCAGGGTACGGACATTTCTGTTCCTCTCCTCCAGAAGCTGCTGAAGGGACCGGACCTGAGTGATCCTTTCTTCCGCGTTTTGAACGAATTCCTCGTCAAAAACAATATCGCCCGAAGTAAGGAGGCCGGATTTCTCCCCGTATTCTTTGATCTGCGCGTCGAGTTCCTTTTGCTTCTGAACGATTTTGTCTAGATTCTGAAGCTGGACGAGCTTTTCCTGCAAAGCGGACCGGGCTGTGGAATGCCGATATTCCTTTTCCAAAGCTTCTTTCTTCTCGTTCAGCCCGGCGTACCGGCGCTCCATCCGCTTTTTTTCTTCCTCGTCCGCCAGAGCCGCCGCCCGCTCCTGAGCAAGCCGCTCCTGCTGCTGATAGCCTTTATCCAGTATGCCGATTCTGCCGCTTCTGGACTTCAGCTCGTTCATGGCGGCCTGCAGACGGGTTTCCACCCGTTTCTGCGACACGCTTTCATCCCCGGTAGAGACCAGATTCAGAAGCTTCTGGGTAATTTCATCGTCCCTGTCCGCACCGGCCATGCTCCCGGCCTGCCCGATGAAGACGCTTTTCTCAAACGCCGCGGCCCCGATTCCAAAAAAGCGCTGGCCAAGGTCGGTGCCGCTGGCGATCTTTTCTTTTTCCCCGGCCGCCGTATTCCACAGGCTGATTTTATCCGTCGCGTTGGACGCGCCGAATAGCCTTTCCAGCCGATAGACGGTCCCGTTGTCCTCAAATTCGAGGAATCCCGACATTTTGGCCCCGTCCCACGGCTGATATTTTTTCCGCATATTTTTGGAAAGGTCGCCGCTCCTGCCCTCGGAACCGTAAAACATCATTCTGATAAACGCCATGACGGTGCTTTTTCCGTCCTCGTTATTTCCGTAGAGGATTTGGAAGCCGTCCGTCAGATCGAGCGTATACTCCCTCAACTTGCCGAAATGTCCAATGTAAATTTTGTTAATTTTCATTCAGCTTTACCTCGCTGTCAAACGCTTTTAAACCGATATCGAGCGCGCGCCGGCACTGCTCCTTCTGCGCTTCGCCCGCCGCAGCGGCGAGCTTTTCCAGCATGCGCCGGACAAAAATCCCCTTGAGGGAGGTCTCCTTGGACAGCGCGTTCAGATCGGCCTTCAAACGCGTCTCGTCCCTGAGCTTCACAAAGTACAGCTCGTTTTCCAGCCTTGCCGCAATCGCGGCGCAGTCCGGCGAAAAGGAAGCGTCGAGCGCGCCCTCCAGAATGATTTTATAAAGATTTTCCGCATACGTATCCCCAAACTGCCGCTGCAGCGTGTGAAGGACGACGGCAGCCGCCTCGCTGTTGGCCGAGACCCCGCCGATATCGACGCGGACCTCTAAATTTTTCCTTCGGCACACCGGGCGGAAAGCGAGGTCAAGCCTGTCCCTGCTCACGGTGCCGATATAGACGCCCTTTTCCCCCAGCTCGTCGAACCCCCTGCCCTCCGGACAGCCGCAGTAGGCGTAAGCGGTCCTTCCGCTGCGCAGGATTTCAGTGCGCATATGAATATGGCCGAGCGCAAGGTAATCCATGCCGCTGAAACGGATCCGGGAAGGGGTGATCGGGTTGTAATTGCTCGACTGGTTCTCGGCGACCAGGTCCCCGTGCAGGACGCAGATATTCAGCAGGTCGTCCCGGGGCGCGCCGATTTCTCCCAGCAGGGGTTCCGTGACATACGTTCCCGTAAATCCCGCGCCCCACACGCGCACGCCCTTGCCGGGCAGCTCAAAACAGTCGAAGCCGGACTGAAAAATATGTACGTTTGCCGGCCAGTCCGGGTCGGCGTACGGGGAATCCAGAGAAACATAGTCGTGGTTTCCCGGCGCAACGGCGACTGCCGTTTCGGGAATTTCGGACAGCGCCCTTTTGACGGAACGGACCGTCGCGGCGTCCGTACCGGAGCTTTCAAAAAAATCCCCGGCGATCAGGAGCAGCTCAACGCCTTCCTCTTTGCAGAGGGAGACGATCCTGTCAAACGTCATCAGCATTTCTTCCCTGCGCTGGCCCGCTTTGCTCCCCAGCGAAGTAAGCTCCGCGCCGAGGTGCAGGTCGGCACAGTGCAGTATTTTGATTTTATTCATTCCTTTACGCCCCCGGACAATCTTCTTTTCATTGTTTCCATTATATCAAAATCAGCAGGGGAAAGCAATTGCCGGGCGGCTTTTCCGACGGGGCGGAAGGCCCGTAAAACAGACGAAAAGGGCCGCCCGGGATTGCTCCCGGGCGGCCCTTGGCCGTTGCTGTTAACGGATTTCTATTCTGCGGCTTTCGGGCACCACGGTTTCCACCTTCGGCATACTCAGCTCCAGGATCCCATCCTTATACTCCGCGGAGATTTCATTGGCTTTGACATCGGAGATATCGAAGCTGCGGGAGAACGAGCCGTACTTGCGCTCCCTGCGAATGTAATTGTCCTTTTTCTCCTCGGTTTCATCCTTGTGCTCCGCGCTGACGGTCAGCCTGTCGCCCTCGATATCGATCTTGATATCTTCCTTCTTGAAGCCCGGCAGCTCCGCCTTCAGCAAATACTTGCCGCCCTGATCGATCACATCGGTACGAAAAGCGGAAAAGCTTTGCGGCAGATCGCCGAAGAAGTTTTTCTCCATGTTATCAAAATAGTTGAACAAGTTGTTTTCCCTGCGTCCAAACGGCATTAAATCAAACATCATCAAAACCTCCATATCAATTCATTTGATTTCTTCGGAAGCGCTGCTTCCTTTTACAATTATTACTATATCCAATAATTGTGAAAAATAATCAGATAAAATATTGCCAAATTATTAATTTTAGCACTCTCGTGTTTAGAGTGCTAAAATTGATCAAAATTTCCGATTGGAACGGCATTTCTCACCCCCGGCCCCTCCCGCACACAAAGCAAAACCGAAAGCATTTTGGCGCGGAAGGGAGCCGGGCGGGAGGGGTTGAGGACAGCGAAAGCTCTTCTGAACATCCCGGTATAGCCGGAAGTTTTCGGCATAACAGGAAAAACCGGCCCTCAGGCGATACGAAATCACCGAAGGGCCGGCCTGACGAACGATCAACCGGGGAACACGACTACCAAAAACATTTTGAACTGCTGGGAAGCACGGACCGCGTGGGGCGTTTTCGCGGGCATGACGATGGTCTGGCCGGCTTTGAGAAGATGCTTTTCGGAACCGATGGTAATTTCGCCTTCTCCGTCCAACGCAATGACCATCGCGTCGCCGTTCGACTCGTGGGAGCTGATCTCCTCCCCCTGGTCAAAAGCGAAAAGCGTAAGGCTGACCGCCGGGTTCTGCGCCAGCGTCTTGCTGACGACCTGACCCGGCTGATAGGTTACCAGCTCCGCCAGAGTCAGCGCGGTTGAAAAATCGATATTTTTGATATAATTTTTTTGCATACGGCGCCCTCCTATTTCAGCATAGCGGCCAGATCCTGTTCGGGTGTGGTGATCGGCATGATGTTGAATTTCTCCACCAGTATTTTAAAAACATTCGGGGATACAAACGCGGGAAGCGTCGGGCCCAGGCGGATATTGGCAATGCCGAGCGACAGCAGGGTCAGCAGGATACAGACCGCCTTCTGCTCATACCAGGAGAGCACGATGGATAGCGGCAGGTCGTTGACGCCGCAGCCGAAGGCTTCCGAAAGGGCGACCGCAACCTTGATCGCGGAGTACGCGTCGTTGCACTGGCCCATATCCATGATGTGCGGCAATCCGGCGAGCGTTCCCATGTCGAGGTCGTTGAAGCGGTACTTTCCGCACGCGCAGGTCAGGACGACGGTGTCCGGCGGGGTAAGCTCCACCAGCTTAGTGAAATAGTTTCTGCCGGGCTTTGCGCCGTCGCAGCCGCCGATGAGGAAAATGTGGCGCAGGGCTCCGGATTTCACCGCCCCGACCACCTTGTCGGCAACCGACAGCACGGTGTTGTGGCCGAAGCCGGTCATCAGCTTTTCGCCGCCGTTGATGCCGGGCATATGCGTGTCCTGCTCGTATCCGCCGAGCTCCAGCGCTTTTTCGATCACGATGCCGAAGTCCTTTTTACCGTCCGATTCGCCGATGTGGGGCATTTCGGGATAGCCGACCACCGCGGTCGTGTAAACCCTGTCGGCATAGGCGGGCAGGGGGCGCATCAGGCAGTTTGTCGTAAACAGGAACGGCGCCGGGACATTGAGAAATTCCTTCTGCTGATTCTGCCACGCAGTACCGAAATTGCCTTTCAGGTGCGGATACTTTTTCAGCTCGGGATAGCCGTGCGCGGGCAGCATTTCGCCGTGTGTATAAATGTTGATCCCCTTGTCCTTTGTCTGCTCCAGAAGCTGTTTCAGATCGTAAAGGTCGTGGCCGGAAACAACAATGAACGGGCCTTTCTCAATCGTATTGCTCACTTCGGTCGGCACGGGATTGCCGAACGACTCCGTATTGGCCTGATCCAGCAGAGCCATGCACTTCAGGTTCACCTGGCCGAACTCCATCACAAGCTCCAGAAGGCGGGACGGGTCCTGCTCATAGTCGATCGCCGTCAGCCCCTTGTAGAACCAGCCGGTCACCTCGTCGTCGGTATAACCCAGCACATAGGCGTGATACGCGTACGCCGCCATTCCTCTCATGCCGAGCAGGAGCAGGGATTTCAGCGAACGGATATCCTCGTCGCCGTTCCAGAGTTGCTTCAGGTCAAGGTCGTCGGTGCCGCCGCATTTTGAGCCGCAGGCGGCGCAGCCGGGCGCCAGCGAAGCCTTTTCGTTCCTGATCTCGGCGATAAGAGCCTCGATCGCCTCATTGTCAAAATTCACGTTGGTAATGCACATGAACAGGCCGCGCAGAATCAGCTCGTCCGATTTTTTGGTCCTTCCCGAATTCCCCGCCGCTTTGGCCAGGCCGACCAGCGCGCCGGTCAGCTCATCCTGAAAATCGGCGGTCACGCTGCTTTTGCCGCAGACCCCCATTTTGGTGCAGCCGGTTCCTCCGGCGGTTTGTTCACACTGAAAACAAAACATTTTTCTTTTCCTCCTTCAATTAATCTTCTAATATTTCACCGTCGGTAGCGACGGTAACGACACGCCACGGGATCATTTTCCCCGAATTCTGCAGAGCGGTCTTCACAGAGTTCACCATTCCGCCGCAGCAGGGCACTTCCATGCGCACAACGGTGATGCTTTGAATGTCGTTCAGGTTCAGAATATCCGTCAGCTTTTCACTGTAATCGATATCGTCCAATTTCGGGCAGCCGATCAACGTGATTTTATTTTTCATGAACTGATGAATATTCGCGCAGGCATAAGCCGTGCAGTCCGCGCAGATAACAATGTGCGCGTTTTCAAAATACGGGGCGTTCGGCGCGACCAGCTTCAGCTGGCACGGCCACTGGCGCAGCTCCGAGCGGGCGGCTGCCGGTTGGACCGGGGCCGCCGGCTGGGCCGGGGCGGGCGCGCGGTCAAACGTCCTCATGCGCATGGACGGGCATCCCCCGAAAGGAGGCTGGGCCGACTTCCGCTTCATTTTGGCGTCCACCATTTCCTGATCGTACTCCCCGGCCTCGCGCTCAATAATCCGGATCGCGCCGGTCGGGCATTCGGGAAGGCAGTTTCCGAGCCCGTCGCAGTAGCTGTCGCTGACCAGGGTCGCTTTTCCGTCTATCAGCTGCAAAGCGCCTTCCTGACAGGCGTTGACGCACAGGCCGCAGCCGTTGCATTTATCAGAATCAATCTGAACGATTTGTCTTTTCATTCAACGTTCCTCCATTTGTTTTGTTGGTCTCAGTATATCATTCAGCTCCCGTTATTTCGGTATCCGTAGCTACAAAATTCTGATTTCATTGAAATTTTTTAACGGGAGAATACACGACGGCTGAAGAAACGTCCTGTCGGCCGCGCGGCGCCGTTCTTTTCCGCAAAGCAAAGCGGCCGGGAACGATATCGTTCCCGGCCGCTTTGCTTTGTTATGGTGAATTGACGTGTAATCA
>NZ_JBNLXQ010000011.1:0-116848 GCF_053840905.1 Caproiciproducens sp. | reverse complement strand
GCTGAAACAGCTGGTCAGCGAAGGGAAAGTCACCTACTTCCTTGTGTCGGAGCAAAGCGGTATGGCGAGAGGTTCCAACTCCGAAATCACCTCCTATGTGAAGGAAAATGCGGTGCTCGTTGACCCGTCCGAATACGGCGGTGACACCGGGTCCTCCGCGTCCGGCACACAGTCGTCTTACTCCCTCTACTGCTTTCAGCAGTCGTAAGTAAGGACTGTTCCTTATAAAAGACTTTCCGGACAAAAAAACAGGCGCGGGCTTCGGGTGGTCCTTTCGGACTCCGGGGCCTGCGCCTGATCCGTTATAAACGGTTCTAATCGATTTTGCTTTCCACCTGTGATTTTAAGGCGCTCGCTATTTTCATCAAAAACGGCGGCAGCGCCACGCCGATATCGGATATGTTTTCCAGAATGCTGATGACCTCGTTGCAGATCAGTCACACCGCAGCAAGCGACGCGACGGCATAGCCGAAATGCAGCTCTGTTCCGGCCTGCTGCGCCGCGTAAGCAAGCAGGCAGTCCAGAATCGCGCCCACCGCCACCAGAAGCCACATGCTTATCTTTTTCGCGATCCCGCGAAAGCTTTTGTAGCTGCTGACTTTCTGGCCGCGGAATTTCGCCGCTGCAAGGCCGGTAGCGTAGTCAATGACGTTTACCGCCGCGAGCAGCAGAACCGGAACGGCCAGCACCCCCAGCCACGCGGACAGCACAGCGAATATCGCGATCACGGCCGCTTTCCATTTTCCCATTTCTTATCCCCTCTCTACTGAATTTTGAACTTGAAGCGCCGCAGGGGTTTTTCGCCGGACACGGAGGTGTAGACCCCCGTCTCCCGGCCGGACTGTCCCACGGCCACCACCGCGAACAGCTGAATGTTCCCGGTGCGGGGAAACGGCACGATAGCCGCGACCCCGCCCGTCCCGGCGGTAAGAGTCACCGGCCGGGAGGACGTGGTTTTTACAACATAGTACGTCCCGTGCGCGTAGGAAATATCCATTGTGGTATCGATCTCCACAATAGTACTCACCTGCACCGGATAACCGTTATAACCCCCGGCGGGGATGATGGCCGGATAATTCCGAAAGGACTCATCCGTGTCCACTTTTCCGCCGATGCCCGGAACCGTCCCCGTCGAGCCGGTCTGCCGGATGGCGCAGGGGTAATCCGGCTCCCCGCTGTAATCGGCGAGCCACACGTCGTAGGCCTTTAAAGCAGCCGCGCTGAATCTGCCGGACCGGATGAAATCATTGTTCGTATAAAGCGCGGCATACCATCCGTCCGCCTTCATCCTCTCCAGAAACGCGCGGCCCATGCCGTCGATCTGGGTATTGTCCGGATCGACGCCCTGTTCGTTTGCGTAGCGGATCGAATCGTATTCATAATCAAACGCGATCGGAAAGTCCAGCTTCCCCTTATAGGGCGCAAGGATCTTTTTACAGACCTCCGCCTCGGCCTGGGCGTCCGCCGCGGACACCGCGTAGCTGAACCAGTATGCGCCGGCATGCAGATTGTGGGAAAGCACCCCCCGGAGATTCTCTTCAAACTTGGGGTCCTTCTGGCTGATCCGGTTTCCGTATCCGGCGCGGACCATTACAAATTCGATTCCGGAAGCCGCCACCCTGCCCCAGTCAATGGTGCCGTTATGCTTACTGACATCGATACCCTTCATTGTCGCCCTCCATTCAAATCACTCTATATCACAGTAATATTCAGGATAAAATGGCACTGTTCAGGCTAATTTTTGAAATGTTTTTTATCGCTTACAAAGAATGGCGTGCCGTAATTTTCAGAGGGAAAACATCGCATAAAAAACGCACCCAGACAGGCTTTCAAGCCGTTCCGGGTGCGTTGGGATTTTATGAAATTCTATAATGTGAATTTTTTTCACTCATGCGATATGCAGGCGGATTTTCAAATTACAGTGTGACAAAAACCGGTTCATGCTCTACAAAGGGAAGGAATTTTTCAAGCAGGTCGGCTGTCCTGATTTTCAGGCTGGAGGTATTGATGCATGGATGGCATCCGAAATATTCAGACTGCGCCACCTCCCGGTCAATCAGCAGCCGGACCCTCTTTCCGCCGTCGTTCATCAGGCCCATCACGCTGACGGAGCCCGGCGTGACCTTCAGATATTCCTCCATGCGTTCGGCGTCCGCAAAAGACAGGCGGGAACTGCCGATCTGCGCGGAAAGATCTTTCGTACGAAACTCCTTCTTGCCCGGCATCATCAAAAGATAAAAGTCCGTTTTCTGCCGGTTGCACAGGAACAGGTTTTTGCAGATATCCACCCCGAGGATTTGCCCTACCTCGTCGCAAAAGTCCACATGACCGGCGGCGTCGTGGTCAATGCGGGTATAAGGGATTTCCAGCCTGTCCAGCAGGTCATAGACCGCCGTCTCTCCCGGAAGCCGCTCATCCGCGGGCTTTGACGTATACAGGACGGGGTCAATTCGTATCGAACGCAAAGTTATCATCCTCCGGTTTTGCCGATCAGCGGCGTACTGCCATAAATTTTACGGCAATTTTGCAGATTAGTCAAGAAAAGGGGCTTAAAAGTGTTCTGCCTGCTTGACAGAATCCATTTATGGTTATATAATGACTGTAAATTCACTGATTTAGGAGTCATTGAAATGAAAAAAACAGCCCGCCAGCTGCAAAAGGAGCAGACAAGGGAGCTTTTAATCAAAACAGCCTTTGAAATGTTTTCCGAACGCGGCTTTCTCAGCACCAGAATTTCCGATATCGCCGGGGCGGCAGGAGTTTCCCACGGCACGGTGTTCGTTCATTTCCCGTCGCTGGACGCCCTCATGGCGGAAGTGATCGAAGTGTATGTCGGGAAAACAGCACAGCGTACACATGAGCTTGCGGATTCCGGCCAAACCCTGCGGGAAGTGCTCCGCGCCCACCTGGACGGCATTCAGGAATACGAGCCGTTTTACACCGTGCTTGTCACGGAAAACCGTCAGCTTCCCACACAGGCCCGGGACGCCTGGATTTCTTTGCAGTCCGTGATCTCCCTGCATTTCAGCCGGGCGGCGGAGCGGGAAATGAAAGCCGGAAAAATCCTCCGGATGCCTGTTTCCCTGCTTTTCAATCTATGGTTGGGGCTGATCCACCACTATCTTGCCAACGCGGACCTGTTCGCCCCCGGCGGGAAGGTCATCGACAGGTACGGCGAAACGCTGATCGACAGCTACCTGAAAATGGCACAATCAAAAAGGAGCTGAAGACAATGAACGAACATTCCCCGGAAATGCTGAAAGCAAAATCCTGTTACGGGCACCTTGGCGGCACGCTGGGCAACCGGCTTTTTTCGCGGCTGCCGGAACTGGGGTGGTTTGAACGCGACGCCGGCAAAGCGACCGTCTTTTCCCTGACGGAGCTCGGAAAATGGGAGCTCCGCAAGCTGAATGTCGATATTTATAAAAGGAGGTAACCGGCATGATCAATCAAAACCCGTTTGCAGTACTGAAAGAGGAAGCGCCCCAGATCTCCGAAGCGTTTGACGGACTCATTAGGGCGGTCTCTTCCGGCGCGCTCGACGCCAAAACCCGGCAGTTGATTTATCGGAATCAAGGCGTCCCAGGGAGACGCCAAAGCCGTTGCCACGCATGTCCCCATGGCCAGAATGGCCGGTGCATCGCGGGACGAAATCAGGGATACGATTCTGATGACAATGACCGTATCCGGCGTACAGGGAATCACCCATTGCCTGATCCCCGCGCTGGAAGCCTATGAAAGCGATCGAAAGGTGTGAAAAATATGAAAACATGTATTGCCTGCGGAATGCCCATGACAAAGCCGTCCGATTATCCCCTGAAGGACGAAAGCAGGGATTACTGCATTTACTGTGCCAGACCGGACGGTTCCATGCAGTCCTACCCGGAAAAGCTGGAGGGTACCGTCCGGTTCCTGATCCGCACACAGGGGATCGACGAAAAAGCCGCCCGCGAGCTGGCGGTCAGAACGCTGGCGAAGCTGCCCGCGTGGAAGGGGCGGACTCCTTAACGGCACCGCCGGTCAGCAGTTTCCCACATAGACGTACCGCAGATGCCCGCGGGCGATTTCCGCCAGCCGGTAAACGGTTTCTACCGGAGTCGGGCCGCGGTCGGTCATCTGAAAGCACGGGAAGAACCGGGTGACGTGCAGCGGGATTTTCGCGTCCACCGAAGCAAGCCATCCGGAGAGCGCATCCATTTCCTCCCCGCTGTCATTTTCCCCGGGAATCACCAGAGTGGTCACTTCCGTGTGGCAGCTTTGCGCCGACAGCTCAATCGCGCGCATCACCGTTTTCAGGTCGCCGCCGACCATCCGGTAAAAACGTTCGGTAAAGCCCTTCAGGTCGATGTTCACCGCGTCGATCAGCGGGAGCAGGTCTTTCAGCGGCCCTTCGCAGATGCAGCCGTTGGTCACGGCGACATTTTTCATCCCGCGCGCCCGGACGAGGGCGGCGCAGTCCCGGACAAACTCATAGCCGACAAGCGGTTCGTTGTAGGTATACGCGACGCCGATATTCCCGCGCGGCACGAGCTCCGCGGCCTTTTCGGCCAGAGCCGCGGGCGAAACCGCAGCGGTTTCCGCGTGTTCCCCGTCCGCCATGGAAATGGAGCTGTTCTGGCAGAACGGACAACGCAGGTTGCAGCCGTAGCTGCCGACGGACAGGATTTTCCCGCCGGGGCGGAACCGGCGCAGCGGCTTCTTTTCGATGGGGTCAAGCGCAAGGCAGGTCACTTTCCCGTAGTTGTCACAAATCACTTTGCCGCCGCTGTTTCTGCGCGCGCGGCACAGGCCGGTCTGCCCCTCCTCCAGCGCGCAGTGATGGGGACAGATTTCACAGATGATTTTCATTTGTGGCGCACCACCTCGAACCGTTCCAGAGAGCAGGGTTCCCCTTTGCGGATCCCCGCTTTTTGCATGGCGACGGACACCTGCCGCTCCGGGGTATCGACCCCTTCCAGATCCGGCAGCAGCAGTCCGCGTTTGTACCCGCTGGTGACAATGACGCCGTAGCGCCCGACATCCAGTTCCTCCATTGTGCCGATCGGTTCCGGGCTCGCCAGCACGTCCACGCTGTAGACAAGTTCCGGCAGCTCCCGCTCCGTCACGGGCGCAAAGCGCGGATCCTCCGTGCCGGCGCTGACCGCGTTCCTTACGATTTCCTCCGCTGTGCAGGCTGTCACCGGCCCGACGGTGCCGATGCATCCCCGAAGCTCCCCGTTCTTTTTCAGCGACACGAAAGTCCCCGCCCGTCGGCGCAGCATTTCTTCCGGCAGCCCGGCGGGAAGCTCCGCCCTTTTCCCTGTCCGGACATAGGTTTCCAGCGACAGCCGGGCCAGCCTGACATATTCATCCTCCCGCGACCGGACCAGCTCCAGTCTTTTTTTCTCTTCAGCTTCAAAGGCCGAATCAAACCGGCGGCTTTCGTCGTCTCCGATGATCCGGAAAGCGCAGACGCCGTACCCGATCCCGAACGGCCCCTCATACGAAAGCAGCTCGGGTTGGACGGCCTTTCCGTCCAGCGCGCCCGCCATGATGATAAACGAGCGCAGCCCGCATTCCGCCGCCGCGTCGCAGAAACCGGGGTCAAAAGTCAGGAAGCGCAGGAAATCCCCCTTTGCCATCGCGTCGGTCACCCGGCTGTCAAACTCGGGACCTTCCCTTGCAAAGCCGTAGGGCCCGTCCTCTCTGAGCCGGTGGGAGAGGTCCCCGCTCGCGATAAAAACGACCTTCCGGCCCAGAGCCTCCGCCGTTTGGGCGATGCATTTTCCCAGCCGGTAATGGTCCGGCCCGGGCAGCCCGGAAAGCCCGATGCGCACCAGCCGATAGTCGGCGCAGCGTTCGTTTAAAAAGCGTAGCGGAATCATGGTGCCGTGGTCAAGTGCTTTTTCCCGCTCGCCAAAGGTTCCGGCGGGCAATCCCGCTTTCCCGGCCGCGTCGGTCAGCGCCCGTACAAATTCGGTGTCGTACCGGGCGTCGACAGCGGCCTGCGGCGCGCCGAAACGCGCAAAATCCCCGTGGGCGTGCTCGCCGGGAAAAATATGGAAGTAATCCGCGTACAGGACGGAATGCGGCGAAGTCACCACCACCGTGTCCGGCTTCAGCGCCGCGATCCTGTCCGCGGCCTCCCGGCACGCGTCGGCGGTCCTCTGAATTTTCCGTTCCTCCCCTTTCCCCACCTCCGGCAGGATAATGGGAGGGTGCGGCATAATAAACGCACCTGCAATCGACATAAAACATCCCCCTTTCCAGATTTCCGAATTCACAACGCTACTGTAAGGCGGCCGCCAGCGCGCGGTCGTACGCCGCCTTTGTCTCCGGGTCAAAGCAGACCATGGTGACCGTTTCCACAGCGGTGCTCCGGCCCAGAAATTCCAGAATCGTCCTTACGGCGATTCGGGCGGCAAGCTCCGGCGGAAAACGATAAACGCCCGTGCTGATGGAAGGAAGCGCAACCGTGCGGCACCGGTATTCCTCCGCCAGCGCAAGGCAGGAACGGTAACAGCTTTCCAGCAGCTCCGGTTCGCCGCTTTTTCCATCCCGCCACACCGGGCCGGGCGTATGGATGACGTACTTTGCGGGAAGGCGGTACCCCTTTGTGATTTTCGCCTTTCCGGTCTCACAGCCGCGCAGGGTCCGGCATTCCCTGAGAAGCTCCGGCCCCGCCGCGCGGTGGATGGCCCCGTCCACTCCCCCGCCGCCCAGCAGGGAAGTGTTTGCCGCGTTTACCATAGCATCTGCCGTTTGCTTTGTAATATCTCCCTGAACAATCAAAAATTTCATGGCGTCTCCTTTCCGCGGCCTCAGCCGTTTCTTTTCTTAAATTCTATTCTTTCCGCAAAAATTTTTCAAGAGCCGGAAACACCTGAAAGAGCCCTGCTTTCGTACACTCACGCAAGCAGGGCTCTTTCGCATTTACGCAACGATTCGGAGGATATGCCGGTCTATGAAAACAGCCGAAAGCCTGGAGTTGGAACCCTCAGGACAATTCGAACTGACCGGTGTACAATCGATAATACCGCCCCTTCTGGGCAATCAGCTCCTCGTGGCTGCCCCGCTCCAGAATTTCGCCGTTTTCCAGCACGATGATGGCCTTGGCGTTTCGCACGGTGGAAAGCCGGTGGGCAATGACGAAGACCGTCCGGTTTTCCATCAGGTGGTCCATGCCGGTTTCAATCAGCTTTTCCGTGTGGGCGTCCACGGAGCTGGTCGCCTCGTCCAGAATCAGCACCGGCGGGTCGGAGACCGCGGCGCGCGCGATGGCGAGCAGCTGGCGCTGGCCCTGGCTCAGGTTTCCGCCGTCGCCGGAAAGCATGGTGTCGTAGCCGTCCGGCAGCCTCTGGATAAAGGAATCCGCGTTCGCCAACCGTGCGGCGCCGATCACCTGTTCCCTGTCCGCGTCCGGATTTCCGTAACGGATATTGTCGGCGATCGTGCCCGTAAACAGATGGGTGTCCTGCAAAACGACGGCGAGCGAATGACGCAGGTCGTCTTTTTTGATCTTCCGGACGTCGATCCCGTCGTAGGTGATGCTTCCGGAGGTGACGTCGTAAAAACGGTTGATCAGGTTGGCAACGGTCGTCTTGCCCGCGCCGGTCGAGCCCACGAAGGCAATTTTCTGGCCTGGCTTCGCGTAAAGGTTGATTCCCTTCAAAACGGGGCGGCCGGGAACGTAGCCGAACACCACGTCGTGAAAACGGACGTCGCCCAGAAGCGGCACCAGCCGGGCGGTCCCGTCCGCGTCCGGCACGCGCCAGGCCCACCGGCCCGTACGCTCCGCGCATTCCCTCAGCTCGCCGTTTTCCCCCGCCGCGGCATGCACAAGGGTCACGTTACCATCGTCCGTTTCCGGCGTTTCCTCCATCACTTCAAAAATCCGCTCCGCACCGGACAGGGCGGCCAGAATAAAGTTGAGCTGCTGGGAGAACTGGTTGACGGGCATCGCCGTCTGGCGGACATAAACAAGGTAGGAGGCAAGGCTTCCCAGATCGATTCTGCCCGCAATGGCAAAGAACGCGCCGATACAGGCGGAAAGCGCATAGTTGAAATAGGAAATGCTGACCACCACCGGAATCAGAAGCCCCGAATAAGTCAGCGCGCCCGTGGCGGCGTCCAGCAGCTTGTCGTTGCGGCCGCAGAATTCTTCAAAGTCCCTGTCCTCGTGATTAAAAACCTTGACGACCTTCTGCCCCTCCACCATCTCCTCCATAAAGCCGTTCAGCCTGCCCATAAACTTCTGCTGGCTGGAAAAATATGCGTGGCTTTTCTTTCCGCTGTACCGCAGAAACAGGAACATGCCGAGGAAGGACAGAAGCACAATCGCCGACAGCTCGGCATTCAGGATAATCAGCACCGTAAATGTGCCGACGATGATAATAAAGCTCTGGATCAGCACGGTAAAGCTGTTGTTCATGGCCTCGGCGATGGTATCGATATCGTTTGTAAACCGGCTCATCAGTTCGCCGTGTGTTTTTGCGTCGAAAAAGCTCAGGGGCAGCGTCTGCACTTTACGGAAAAGGTCGTCCCGGATTTCCTGCACGATCTTCTGCGCAATCTTTACCATCAGCTGGGAATATCCGTAGGACGCGGCTACGCCGGCGAAATAGACGGCGGCCATAAAGATCAGGATTTTCATCAGTCCCCGGATGTTCCCGGGAATAATATAGTCGTTGACGGCCGGTTTCAGCAGATAGGTGCCGAAAACGTTCGCCCCGGCGCTGACGGCCACCATGAAGACAATCAGCAGCAGCGCGGTTCTGTGCTTTTTCAGATAGCGCCAGAGGAATTTCAGCGTTTTCCGGATATCCTTGGGCTTTTCATGCAGCCTTGTTCTCGCCATTACACCGCGGCCCCCTTCTGCTGAAATTCATAAATATCGCGATAAATCGGATTGTGCGCCAGCAGGCTTTCATGCGTGCCGGCTTCGTTGATTTTCCCGTCCTCCAGCACCACGATCAGGTCCGCGTTTTCAATGGAGCTGATGCGCTGGGTGATCATGATCTTTGTCGTACCCTTCAGCTCCTCCGCCAGCCTTCCGCGGATTTTCGCCTCGGTGGCGGTGTCCACCGCGCTGGTGGAATCGTCAAAAATCAGCACCCTGGGACGTTTCAGCAGCGCGCGGGCAATGCAGAGCCGCTGCTTCTGCCCGCCGGAAACATTCACGCCGCCCTGCCCGAGGTCGGTGTCGTACCCTTCCGGCATCCGGGACAGGAATTCATCCGCGCAGGCAATCCGGCACGCCCAGTCCAGCTCTTCGTCGGTGGCGTTTTCATTTCCCCATTTCAGGTTTTCGCGGATGGTCCCGCTGAAAAGGGTGTTTTTCTGCAGCACCATTCCCACGGCGTCGCGCAGATGCGCAAGCGGGTACTCCTTAACGTCGCGGCCGTCTATTTTCAGGCTGCCGGAGGTAACGTCGTAAAGCCGGGGAATCAGCTGTACCAGCGAGGATTTCGCGGAGCCCGTTCCGCCGATGATGCCCACCGTCTGACCGGCGCCGATATGCAGGCTGATGTCGGACAGCACGTATTCTCTGGCCGTCTCCTGATATTTGAAGCAGACATGCTCAAAGTCGATGCTTCCGTGCTCCACCGTCCCGCTGCCCGTGCCGCCGGTGATCCCCGCCGGTTCGTCCAGCACTTCCGCAATACGGTAAGCGGAGGTCATCGAGCGGCTGAGCATCAGGAACACGTTGGAAATCATCATCAGCGAGTTCAGGATCTGCAGAACATAGCTCAAAAAGCCGGTCAGCTGCCCCACCTGCATGGTACCCGTGTGGATAAAGTTTCCTCCGAACCATAGAATGCACAGAACGGTGGAATACATGACAAACTGGAAGCAGGGCATATTCAGCGCCGCGTAATGGAAAGCCGTTTCCGAGGAGGACCGGAACGTTTCGTTGACGGCGCCGAATTTCAGGCATTCGCTGTCGCCCTTCACATAGGATTTCACCGTACGGATCGCCGTCAGATTCTCCTGTACAATGGAGTTTACCCGGTCCAGCGCCTTCTGCATCTTTCCGTACATCGGGCGAAGCTTGCGGAGGATCAGAACCAGACAGACGGCCAGCACGGGCATCGCGATCAGGAAAACCACCGCCAGCTTCGCGCTCAGTTTCATCGACATAGCCAGCGCCATCACCATCATGACCGGGCCGCGGACCATCGGCCGGATCCCGTTGCAGATCGCGTTCTGCAAAATGGTGATGTCGCTGGTAAGCCGGGTAATCAGCGACGGGGTGCTGAAATGATCCATATTGGAAAAGGAAAAGCCCTGTATTTTGCGGTATTCCGCTTTCCTCAGCTCCGCGCCGAAGCCCTGGCCCGCTCTGGCCGCCAGGCGCGCGTAAATCATGCCCAGAAGCAGCGAGATCAGCGCACAGGCAACCATGGCAAGGCTTTTCCGCAGGATATAGTCCGTATCGCGGTTGGCGACGCCCACGTCGATGATGTCGGCCATAATCAGTGGAATGACAAGCTCGAACATCGCTTCCAGAGCGACGCAGACGACTCCGCCGGCCAGATGCCTGCGATACTTGTCAAAATAGATAAAAAAACGGTTTAACACGCATTCCCCTCCAAGTGCCGAGACAGGCGTTATTCAATCTCTTTCCCAGTCAGATTCCAGTACATGCGGTAGAGGTAATCCAGAAACTGCTCCTGTTCCTCCCGCGTGAACCCTTTCAGGGAGACCTCCTCGATTTCTTTGCAAAGCCGCTGCCATTTCTCCAGATATTCACGGCCCTTTTCCGTTATGGACACCGACTCCGCCCTTTTTCTTTCCGCGGGGTCGGACCGCCGGATCAGGCCGGCCTGCACCATATTGTTCAGAATCTGCGACACGGTGGCCGGTTCGATGTCCAGCGCCGACGCAATATCCTTCTGCATGCAGTGGTTCTGCCGCGAAAGGTGGTTCAGAATTTTCGGCTGTCCCGTCGAAAGGCCGATTTTCGCCATTCCGGGCCGCGTCACATTTTTTTGCGCGTGAAACACCCGATTGATTGCCATATGCAGCGTAACCGGCATAAAAGCCCCTCCTGTCAATTAGGAACCTAACTGTTAGTAAACTAATATTAATCCCGCATTTTTGAAATGTCAAGTTACGAAATAAGCAATTACACCATTTGAAATCCTAATACATAATATATTGTGAGATAATACCAATGCTCACGAGAGGAGAAAAAAGAATGACAGATAAAATGGCAGATAATATGATGGATATGGACGGACAGGGCTGTGAAATGAGTCCGACTCCCCTTCCGGCGATGCCGGTCGTAGCAATGGCCTATGTTCCATTCCAACAATTCAATTCCACTTACACTCCTGAAAAAGGGCTGGAGATGGGAACCATCTTCCCTGAGCTTGACAAACCGTTTTTGGGAGGCAGGAGGAAATGAGCGAACAGGAGCAGCGGATGCGCAGGATGAACGACTGCCGTTTTGCAACCTGGGAGCTTTCTGTTTTCACCCATCCCGGCGATTGTAAGGCAGCAAAGCAGCAAGAGGAATACCGCAGGATGGCAGGGGAATTAACCGCACAGTACGAAGCGGCCTACGGGCCGATGAATCAGAACAGTTCAGACACCAGCCGCTGGCATGGATCAACGACCCATGGCCGTGGGATGTTAACAAGGGGGGAAACAAATAATGTGGAATTACCAGAAGAACCTGCAGTATCCGATCAATATCAAAAATACCAATCCGAAGCTGGCGCAGATTGTCATCGCCCAGTACGGTGGTCCGGACGGAGAGTTGGCAGCCTCGCTGCGCTATTTGAGCCAGCGCTTCAGCATGCCATATCCGGAGCTGAAAGCAATTTTGACAGATATCGGGACTGAAGAATCAGTACCATAATATTATCAATAATAAAGGCCTTAACAATTGGTATAGAGCAACTGTTAAGGCCTTTTATATTGTCAGTTTATAAATTCAAGTAGTTCTTGAATAAATATCAAAACTACGAAAAAAACAGAATCATTTTGTGTTTTTCTTTTCACCGGTTGCCAAAAGTGCAACTACCACGCCTATCGTTATCATAAGTCCCACCGCAAATGCTGTGTAATTATAATAATAAGTTACATTATTGATCACTCTGTAATCTTGCATAAATGCAACAGCAAAAGGATTTTTGATAATTCGAGAACTAACTTCTTCACTTTGGAATACAATTCCCATAAAATAGCTTGCAGCACATCCCAAAACGGTCGCAATAGCTGCCCACCCTTTGAAACTAACATTTGAGGTTGAATTAGGAATATCCTCCGTTAAGGACGCTTTTATTGGATAGCCACAGTTAGGACATACTTCTGCTCTATCAGAGATTTCCTTTGAGCACTCCGGACAAGTTATCATCGACATCTTTCATCATCCTAATTAATTTTTATCTATTTTAGCATTTTAATTAAATCCAGTCAATATTCCCCTGTCATCCAGAAGGCCAGCGGGGGATACTTCTTTGTTATTCTGTTTTCCCATCCTTTGCCCTCAAAATAGCTGTAGATGCCAATTCTGAAATACATTATCTTCCTATTCCCCATAAAATTTTATCAATTTTACGAGGTGTCCAAAAGTCAGTTTGAAATTGTTGGTTCAATACATGGGCTTTTTCTTTCATAATCCCAATAAGAAGCGCACCAGCTTTCAACGATAAACCTTCAGGGTTAAAACCTTTCAGTGCATCTCTTTCAGTCAAACTCTCTATTTGGTATAAAGCTTTGGCTGTGAACTGGTCGACGGTAGCAAAATATTTTGGGAATAATAATGATAGCAGTCCTGACGCTCCTGCTGTTCCAAGGCCATTAATTTGTGTTACTATTTTTAGCCCTAGTTCTGGGTTCTCTAAATCAAATAAAAAAATTTGGCTTTTAATTTTGCCTAGCCTATCAATATTAATGAGATGTTTTTGCAGATTCATTCGAGTTGTCGCCAGACGATTTGGTGCCGTATATTTCCATACAAAGTATTTGCTATATAGAAAATCATAGAATTCTTCAGCAGATAATTTAGAAACAGCAATAGAATCTAAATGTTCTAATTCCTCCTCCAATTTTCTATTTTGTATTTTTACATGGCTCCAATAATCATCCAATGCCGTCTTCCAGCATTCTTCAGCAGTACAATCCCACAAATAATTAATTGATATAGGCCTTCTTAAAACATATTCTCCCATGATGCTCTGCCCCCTATCGCTTTCCTCTATTTACTATTATATTTCTAATGCAAATAGAAGTAAATGAAAAAAGGGCACCGGAAATTAATCCGATGCCCTTTCGTTAAGTCTATTCTGTTTTCTCGCTCCCGGACAGCGCCGTGTTCTGCTTGACCTCCGCGGCCTGATTCGCACCGGTTTGTGCGGATTCGGCCGGTGCGGGGTCAACCGTACCGATAACCGGAGCGCTGTACTGTGTGATCGTTGCCGCCCCAGCGCTTGCCGCATCTATAAGGCCCTCGCCGATGATGTAGGCTACGACGGTTGCACCGGCCATAATCAATGCAGTGATCTGCGTCGCCTGCGCCTCGGTGCCACCCAGGGCGACGACAAGCAACGCGGCAAACGATACGATTGCCGCCCACAGCTTCCGGGAAGTAAGTTTCCGTTTCCAATCAATTTTCATATGTATCCTTCTTTCCTGCCCCATATCTGGGGCAAATTTTATTTATGAAGCTCTTCCCGCAGTTCATCAATGCGGTGGTGTGCTTGCTTTGCGGATTGTTCGACAGCGACGACGCGCTCAACGATAGTTTCAATTCGGGCGCTATTGGCCGCTTCCTGATCGGTTATGCTTTTAAGTTTTCCATCAACCTGCCGCAATATTTCTGCTGTTTTTCCGTCCTCGCGGGCATCTGACTGCATACCGCGAAGCAGCGTGACCAGCAACGCCAAGGCCGCGACAACGGCACTGATGAGAGTAATCCAGTTTTGCGCCGTCACTGTATCAGGCCCCCCTTACTCTATATTGACTGCGAACAGCTTTTTCCCGTTCGCGAACACGCCCGCGCCGGTACCCGGCTTTCCGACAGCCTTGATCTTTACAAAATAGTCGTTACCGGTTTGCCTGACTAATTCCTGAGTAAGCACCCCCGCAGTACCGATCGTGACGGCCGGTTGAATGATAGAAGTTAGTTTCAGCTGATACGTCGCGCCCTGCTTCATGACCATATCGCAGGTGGTGTCGCTCTTGACCTCAATTTTCCCCAAAATCCCCGCAAGAATGGAATCGTATGGGAAATACGCTCCAGGACAGGATGGTTTGGTCTTTGGCGCGATAAAGCAATGGCCGGTGATGTGTTCCCGGTCGATCGGAATTGTGATACCATAGATGCGCTTAACCTCGGCAATGATGTATTTATGCAATTCGATGGTCGCGGCAAGCTGCGGAGCTGTCAGCACGCCGCCGCCCGCATTGACATGCTCGATGCTGATCGTGTACAGGTTCGCATTAACTTTACGATTGCGGACGATGTCCAATTTTGAGTATTGGCTCCATACCTTACTCGCGAGAGATACCGTTTTGCCGTCCTGCACAGCAGAATAATACTGTGTTTGACTTGTCCCGTTCCCCCACGCGGCTTGTCTGATATCGACGCATTGATATACGGTACCGTCCAGGTCAACCACAAAATGTGCGGAAGCCCGATCATTTACCGTAAATTCATTGATCGCGCTGCTGACCTTATTGCCGCCGGTGATATGGTTTACGATCACATTGGGTGCCCACGGTCCGCGGCTGTTAAAATTCTTGCTGGGTTTCTGGATAATGTTCACGCTTCATACACCTCCCCTGTGATCTGCTGATATTCATTAGTGGATATCCAACCGAGCGTCACGGCGCGCTTTAGGCCGTCCTTGGTGAGCGGCCCCGCGCCGCCGTTATAGAGCCGGTTGAGATTCTGCGCTGCTATACTCATGATTATCCCTCCAATGCTCTTAATGTCAGCAGGTCGATCATAGCCTGCTGCGCCGCCTGTGTGACCTCCAGATAGGTGAGCTGCGCCAGCGTGACGCACAGCCTGTCCTCCGTAACCGCCGGGGCCGAATCGGTGGCGGGCGTGATCTCCACAGTCTTGACGGCCAGCTCCGCGCGGATGCTGTAATTGTCATGGACATACTGCTTGTCGCCGTCGATCAGCGTCAGCTTAGCCGTGTTGGCGCTGTTAGCGGTCAGAGCATCCAGCGCGTCCAGTGTTATTACATCTTTAGCGATCTGGATATAGATTGCCGTCCGAAACGTACCCATAACATCAGGTACGCCCGTATCCATTTGAGTTTTCATCGCAATGGCGGATATAACGGGCAACTCCGTGTCGTTCGCGAATTTAATTGTTTGCATAAAATTTACCTCCTGATTAATTAGATTTTCCTGTGCTATTGAGCAAGAACGAATCCCCATCCAACGGATTGATGGTTACTGCGGCACTACATAGATTCCAGTTTGCTTTACTGATCCTCGTGAAAACACTTACAGTTATACTGGACACTGTGATTGTTGATGGTATGGTATAAGTATAAATGCCGAGCTTTTCCTTGGTCCAGCCAAACATAGATGCCCATACCTGTACCCCATTAAACTGTAACAAGAATTGTACAAGAGATGTATAATTCGCCAAACTTGCAATACCGTTAATGACTACAGTTGACCCGGCAGGAATGGTGATCGGCTCTTTGAGCGTGTACAGCACAGCACACGTATTATCAAGATCGCCCTGAGCGGTGTTATCCACCCCGATATAAGCACTTGCCTCTTCGCCAACTCCATAAGTATATATTTTGCTGATTCCGTTACCCGATACGGATGCCTGGTATGTCCACTCCACTGCCCCGGAATACGATTGCCGCCACACCCCGGCAATATTGTCATAGGTCTTTTTGTCCGGCACCCACACCCCGCCTATATTGCTGTACGACTTGGTTTTATGGTATACGCCACCGATATTATCCCATATTGGCATATTCCCACCGCCTCATGAGTATTGATGCCATACGTCGCCGTCCGAACCGCCAGACGGTCCCGCCGTGGACATGGTAATGTTTCGAAGGGCCGCGCTGCCGGAGCCGACCGCGTGACTGCTATAATGGGCGTAATCTGCTGTGCCTCCGTTGGCGGGAAGGCTGCTGGGAATGACCGGATATGCCGGAAGCTGCAGCGTCGTTCCGCTCTTTGGGACCGGCGTTCCGCCGATAGTGGCGGACTGGACGGCCGTTGATAAATCTGCGACATCCTCCGTCTGAACATAATGCCCCATTGTATCGTCGTTGAACGGCGTTCCTTGTTTGGTGATGTCGGCTGCACGTACCAGGACGGCCGTAAACGGCTCGCTTCCGTCCGTCGGCGTAATCAGATAGCGGTTGAGGTTCTGCCCTTCTTCGTTTACGATTGTAATCTTCGCCAAATTAAACCACTCCTATCGGTATGTAAATATCCTGTCCTGCAACGAACGTGCCGGCACGGCGGATGCTCAGCTGAAGCTCCACAACCTTTTCATGCAGCGCCTGAAGGCAGCTTTCAATATCATTGAGGAGCTGCCAATCAAATTTTGTCTGGAAGGCATATGTCTGGTCCAGCAGAGTGTTGATATTGCTCTCGATCCGGGCGACCTCTGCCGGCGTTGGCCAGCTCGTATGCTGCCAATCCTTATAAGCAAGGGACACGCCGTAAAACTCTGCAATCCAGCGCGTGTTATTCTCAATGCGCTGCCAGTCTGTAATATTGATTTTGTCGCTTTCAGCCCATTCCCTGGGCGCCGTCCAGATCATCCGATCACCTCGCTGTCCCCGGTGAGAGCACCATTGTACACAAAATGCATTTTCTTGATCTGAGATTCCCGCATTTCACCGAAAGCCGTCTCCACCTTGCAAAAGTCGGAGACCTCCACGGAAGGGATCACACACCACGGAAAAGATTGTGTAATCCGATTCTGCAGCTGATCCAGGAGCCAGACAGCAACATACTGCGCCGTGTCGTCTTGGGCGATCAGAGTGACGTCCTTGACGTCGAGGGCGTTCGGCGTCGTGCCGGCGGTCACTGTTGAAAGCTGAGCGGACACAACCTTTTTCAGAGGCTCATACGCCCGGCCAGTAACCGTAATAGTTCCGGATGCACCGATGACCTTACAGGCGCAGGCGTAAATCTCCACGCTTTCATAGGCCCCAGTGACGGAGACTTCGGTTGCGGGATATGCCGAAAACTGAACAGTCGCGTTACCGGTAATGGCCCCTTCATACAGGGTTTCCGTCTCTTCCTTCAGCCGCCAGCCGAATTGCTCCACATTGACCTGGTTGTAATATTTTCCGAGCGTCGTCTTAGGATCCTTGTACATGGACCGGTCGATAACGACCGGATTCGGCAGCGGGACAGCCTTACGCGGAAGGATGATACCTTGTCCGGCCACAAACGTTCCGGCGATCAAGGTACTCTGATAGATGGTGTACTGATCGATCACGATCGCGTTCCGGGTTTCCTCGGTCGCGCGGTAGATCAACAGCTTGCCATACCGATCCACCTTAACCACGGCTCCCAGGGCAAAAGCAATCCGCTGCAGAGCATCTCGGTAGCTCATCGGAGCCAAGTACCCGCTGAGCTGAACATCTTTGATGTTCGGATGGATATAGAAAAGCGGGTTGCCCTGGACATCGTATAGATTCAGATCATCGAACAGTTCCAGGAGGACGGTCTCGGCCCGCTCATGGTCATACAGGCGGGATTTGTAGTAAGTGCCATCCATCAATGCCAGCAGGTCGTTGGCCGTGAATTTGGTTGTGTTCTGCGTGGGGCTCTCCCATTTTGACAAATAAAACCGGCCGAGCGGGATATCCTCATAATCTTCATCCACCAGTAATCCGGCAGTCACTGTCAGCTGCTGGCGCTCCTGCAGAAAGCGTACTTCATTCTGGGGATTGAACATATTGAACCGCTGATCAAGATTGTTCAGGGTGATCGTGGCCGTGTTAGTGCTGATGGTGTTGCCGGTCAGATCGATTTCCTCCAGTACATCGTAGCCGGTAAGCATCGTGTCGTTGTAGATATATTCCACTCCGAAACTGATTTCAAGCAGCTTTGCGTAATGATACGGCTGCACCCGGTGGATCTCAATCACCAGCTTGTCGTAGTTTTCGACAGGAAAGTCCAGGACGGCCAGAGCGGAATTAATGCCCGTGAAGGTCTTGCTTGATAGCACGGTGTCGCCCTGGTACGCAGTGGCGCGAAGGTCCTGCACCGTTTCCGCGAACTGAAGCGTGAGTCCTACGGAGCTGTGAGGCTTCGTGAAGGTGTATGTGACAGCCGGCGGATCCGTAAAGGTTCCGTCAGATCCGGAGACTGCCGTGGACCACCAGCCGAAATTCATGCCGGCCGGCGGATTATCCGGGAATAGGCTCATGCTGCCATTCACCTTGAACTGGTCCTGTTCACAGGTTCCAACCGCCGGAACGCTCACCACCGTGTCCAGAGTCTTTGATACGTCCGAAAACGGCTGCTGATCCGCTGCGGCCGTCGCATCCCCGCGGGCGGTTACATCGAACACGCCGAAGGAAACCCGCCCTCTCCACCTACGGGCAAAAGCACGCGCAGCGGTATAAAACTTGTCAGAAACCCGAATCATACCGCTCTTCCTCCTTTACTGCTCAATAAAATTAACTTTAAGCCCTTTCCATTGTGCGATCTTATGGTTTGTCCTATCGTAATAAAATGTTCTTAACGACGTGCTTAGCGGGTTACCTCGGTATGCAGTAATCTCAAATGCGAGGCTCCCGCCAGGATGTGGAAAAACGAACGGAAAATATTCCGGCAGGTTGTCAAGGATATTGAAGGTCTCCCGAAAGTCATCATCATCCTCAATAACCTGCCAGACACAATTGAGTTTTATTTTTTTGCCAACACGCTGCCGATGCGCCAGACTGTCCGTTGTCCGGAAAGCTTCGAGGTCTAAATCCGATGTTTCAAAATCCAGTGTGGTGGTAGAAGGCACCCAGATACCGTTTACTTTTATTTCGCCTTGGTATTTCATATGGTCCCTCCTCTAAAAGATTGTTCCGCCGACGCGCTTGTCCTCCTCGTCAAAGTAGGGCTTCAGCAGGCGGGCTATCATGGCACCGTCCAGTATGATATTCGGATTCTTCGCAATGATTTCACGCAGGAGCTGGACCATATCCTCGCGGAATTCCTCCAGCTCGTTCAGCAGGGGGACCAACGTTTCCATGAACGTGTCCATCATCAGCGACTGCGGCGTCGCGATTTCCGGATTGCTCCGCGCCCCGGCATACTCACCCATCATGGCCAGCGTCGGCTGCTCCAGCACACCGCCGTTCGCAAGGCGAGGAATAGAGATATGTGCCTTTGGTTCAATGTGAATTCCTACGCCCGCCCATTTCTTAATTGGAAAGTCATCAGGAATGCGAATTTTATTAAGAGTTTCAATAATCCCGTTGACTCCATCAATAAAGGCGTTGGAAAATCCCTCGAGGAGTCCGATAATTGCATTAAGTGGAGTCTTTGCGATATCATACAAGGCACCGAAAACGCCGCTAAAAATTTCCTGTATGCCCTTCCATGCTTTCCCCCAGTCGCCGGTGAAGACACCTACAAGGAAATCGATCACGCCGCCAAGGGCCTTAAAGATGTTGGCCGCTGCGTCAAGTATTGCACCGACGGTATCGCCGATATTTTTAATGACCCATTTGAGGACCTCGGCGATCGGAGGCCCAAGCGTTGTGACAAACCAGTTGACAAGAGGAGCGATAAATCCGTTATAGATTTCCATTGCGCCGTTGACAAGCTTCATCACAAACTCGCCGATCTGCCCGATTAGCGGCAGCAGATGATCTGTCCACAGCTGATCTAACACCGAGAAAATTTGATCAAAGACCGGCTTCAGAAAGCTGTTCCAGACATTCAGGAACGTGTCCCTAACCGAGTTGATCATAGTGCGGATATTTTCAAAAGTCGTTACGCCGTACTGTTCCCATAGGGATTTAAAGGTGTTCAGGATATCTACAATAACCTTGCTGACAAACTGAGCGAATGGATCTATCACGCCATGCCACAGGGTATCAAAGACAGTTTTCACGGCATCAAAGGCCACTACAGTGGTTTTGCTAACTTCCTTAAAAGCGTCTGTTAAAATCGGAAGGCCGTTCCGGATTATCCAGTTTATAGCCGGCTGCAGCGTTGCCCAGACTGTTTCCGCAACCATGGCCAGGCTGTCCATAAATCCGGAAAGCATGGTCGAACCGTCGCTGATTCCCTGCGCCAGCGCGCTTTTGAAATCCGTCTGAAACCAGTTGGACAACGGTGTCATCCATTCCCGGCACTGTTCACCAATACCGGCGAAAAGAGCCTTGAATCTGGCAACAGGAGCATCAAATTTAGAGAGGTTGTCCTGAATCGGTTTTGTGACATAATCGTTGAATCCGGCCGCGATCCCGGCCCAGACGGATTTGAATTTCTCTGCAAGGCTCGTAGCCGCTTCGGTGCCTTTTGTATTCAGGGCATCATAATCAATGGCGTCGGTGCCGGCGGCGCCGCCCTTCTGGCTGATGACCTTCAGCTCGTCAAAACTGGCCAGCTGGCCCTTGTCTTTGGATCCGCTTCCGGATTTTTTCTTCTCCGCATCCGCGGCGTTCTTCTGCATTTGCTTTGTGGCCGCGAGGGATTGCGCGTAGGTCTTTCCGAATAAGGCGGAAATGAAAGCCGCGACTTGCTTTGTGGCGGCAGCCAGCCAGGCCATCAGAGAATTGAGCGCCGGCAGGATTGCCTGATAAATCGGGGTGAACGCGATTTCCAGATTGGCTTTAACCTCATTTAGGGATTTTTTGAACTGATCGCTATTAACAGTGGCCAGCGAAAAAGCCTTCCTCAAGGTAGCAAATGCCGCGGCGGCAAGAGCCAGAGGCGCCGCGACTGACAAAGATCCCGTCAGGCTGCTTGACATCGCGCGGCCCAGCACTCCGACTTTTGCAATACCCTGGGCATTACTCGTAACGGCCGAAATCATTGCGTTGGTCTGCGTGCGTAATGTCCCCATCGTAGCAGATCGCTTTTTACGCTCTGCTGATTCAACAGCCTTGACAGAATCCTGCGCTGACTTGATCGTCTTCGCCGCGGTGCTTTGAGCGCCGGATGTGATATCGGAAAATGTTTTTTTTACCGACTGATTCACAGATGCAAATGCACTCTGTATCCGGGCAGCCATGCGAGTGAAGGCACTGCTGGCAACTTGTGACGTCTGCGCCGCGCCGCTTGCGGATGCAGTCACAGAAGGAGTTTCCTGTACTTTCGGCTTCAGTGTAGCGTCATCCCAGTTGTTCATAAATTCCGTTGGATCCGTTTCAAGCGCGCTGTGTCCATGCAGTTTCGCAGTCGTCGGCAATAACCCTCTGCCATCCGGATTGGTGATACTGTCATGCAGGCGCTTGTTTGCTCTGGCCGCGATTGCTTCAATTTCATCTGCCGTTTGTTCTACCTGATCGGTTACGGCCTTTAACGGAGCTTTCACGGCGGCACTTGCTCTCTCGATAGGAGCGGTGATTGCCTTCTCCATGGTCTTTCCGGCGTTCTCCATGGGCTTAGAAATAGATTCCTGCACTGTTTTGCCGACCTGCTGAAAGCTCTGTTGCGCCGACCTGTTGGCATTGGCGGCAATAGAGTTAAGCTGCTCATTAAGTTTACTGACAATTCGCAGGTCCAGCGTGATAACGCCGACCGACGTGCCTGTACCTTCTGCCACGAGATCACCTCCCCACTTTTGGACTGAATGCGGCCGCAAAAGCAAGCTCCATTTCGGCCATCTGCTTGTACCAATCCGCCTCGTCTGACTTAGTAAATTTCTCGTCCTTAACCCGAGACGCTAGAAAGCGCGGCCACTCATCTCTGACGGCGCGCTGTTCTTTCGTGTAATTTTTAATGATGTCTTTGTTAGTTTCCGACCGGACGCCAACCACACGGCCAAGAGGCGTATCGTCCATCAGACCGCTGACCATTTTCGACCAGTCAGAATATTTCAGATTTTCCTGCTCCGACGGCAGAACGCCATACTGCTTGGCAATGCTCTGCTCAATCAGGATCTTATCGTAATCGACGTCATACCAGCTATTGCTGTTTGGTTGTCTTCTTTTTGGATTCCTGAAATCGGGCCGCGACCTCTTCCGGATCTTCTCCGGTCATTGCAGCGGTAACAAGTTCAAACAACTGTCGGTATGCGGGAAACGGGAGGTTCATCCCGTCGATTTCCTTGGACGACTTTTCACCGAATGCCAGTTTCATAACTTCGTCCATGTTGTCGGAATCAAGTTTATTGTCCGCTGTCATATTCATAAGTTTTTTAACTGTTTTCTGCCTGTCATCAATCGGATAAACTTTATCCCCGATGCGGATCTCCGGGGTTCCGATCAAGAGCTTTTCATCAAGGGTGTAGAGTTTTCCCATATAGTTTTCCTCCTGAAAATTCAGCCCCCTGCCAAATGACAGAGGGCTGTTAATAAAATCTGTTTTATGCGCCGGCCGGCGGCGTGTAAGTCGGCTTTCCATTGCTCATGGCATCGAATTCCAGGCTATCCACGTTCGTGCTGTCACCGCCGCCCGGGCTGGTCACATTGATAACCGCGCCGAAAGACAGCTTGCCACCGCTCGGGAATGTCCATTCAAAAGGCGTATTGCAATCGCGGCCGGACACCCACGAGAGGCTGGCAATATAGTCGTTGCCAACGTCGCCTACAGAACGTTTACCTTTGAGGGAAATCGTAAAGCCTTTGGCGGTCATCAGGCGTTTCATCCAGCCTTCTGTTTCCATCGGCGTCCACTCTTCAGCCTTACCATCCATCTTGACGCTGAAGGTTTCCATCTCTGCAATGGTGACCATATCCGTCGGCTCTACACTGTCCTCGCCTTTGCTGCCAATTTTGAACTGGTTTTTGAATACAGGGAATACTCCCGTATTAGGCATTCAATCAAGTCCTTTCATATAAGATTTTAAGTTGTATAACATATTCGCAGAACCCGTGCACATCCTTTCCCACCGGGATCGGAGCGGGACCGGGATCCGCAGAGATAACCGGCGTCGCTCCCATCATCACATTGGATAGCCCGTAAAGCAGGCTATAGACGGCCTGTGCCTTGGCTTCCGCCGCTACCATGCTATTGGTCCAATGAATCAAGATACGCGCCCACGCGGTGCTATACCGTGTCTGTTCAATTCCACCGACGCAGATGCGCTGCGAGCTTCCGGAAGGCTTTAGAGAATAAACGCCGACATATTTTTCTTTGTTGCCGTCAATCCCGCCGACAGCGATGCAATTTTTAAGATCCGGGTCCTGACTTTTCAGCCAGTCCTTGACCTGCTCCAGTGTCAGCATTTATACCCCTGCTTCCTTTTTATAATTCTCGGCGAAGGTGTCTTTCAGAAAATCCTTTCTTTCGCCGTCGATCCACGGTGTCAGCCATTCGCCGCCGGCGTTTGGATTGTTGACCGTTTGAAAATCATACTCCGGATGATAATAGAGCCGGCGGGCCTGCGGGGAACCAGTGACAAGACGCGACTCAACTTCCCCGCCGTCCTCTTCCGTAACGGTGAAGGTCTGATTATTCTGCATATCGCCCGTGTCAAATGGCATCACCTGTGCGGCAATAACATCAGTTTTCAGCGCCTCGATAGCAATGCCGGCCGCCGTCTTTGCTGCGGCCTCCAGCTTCGCGATAGCAGCGACATCCAGATCGATCTTGATTCCGACACCCATTACATCAGCTCCAGTTGCGTGTAATTCACGGTTCCATCCGGATTCCGTGCGCGACTGCCGCGGTAGATCGTCCGGACGGTGCTCCCGCCGTCCAGGGTGGCCTCTCCCTCCAATTTTTCGCGCCCGGGGAAAATATCGCCGTTAAACAGTGCGGTGGCCTCCAGCGTGATCAGGCGGCGTTCTGCGTCAAGAATCTGCTTCTGCTTTTCGGAGTAGTTACATTTTCCCTCCCAGGTATCAACCACCTTCGGGGAACCGTCCTCATTAATGCCGTCCGTAATGTTGATGATGATCGGCGTATTGCAGACGGCATCCGGCACCAGCTCCGGCCACTTCATATCATCACCCCGCGGTAAGTCAGACCGGTTTGACGTAACAGTGAAACCACTTCATTTGTGGTGAAGGTACTACCCTGCTTTACCAGAACCGATTTATCCCACTGCATGGATACGCCGTTGATTCCGTAGCTACTGAGTGAATTGTTGAGAAGTTCAGCATATTCATGATGAAAATCCGCCTGAAGGCAGGTCGCCCGGCGGATCTTCTCCTGCTGAAATGGCGTAAGCAAAAGTATTCCACTGTTCCCGCCAATTCGGTTAAAAGTCATGGAATCCACGTCATCCGACGCCGCGGCAAGCTGCTGATCCAGTTCAGAATCCGGAATTGCAGCACCTTTATAAGTATTTTTATAATAGTCGCTGTCTGCATAGGCCATCGGATCCGCTTCCTTTCTTCCGGGCGGCTCTTACTGCTGGCCGCCCTTAATCTTTGCGAGTATGTCCTCTTTCTTTGTGCTATCACCAAGGTCGATGTTCTTTTCCTTGGCATAGGCTTTTAGTTCCGCCACCGTCATTTCATCGGGGGATTTCCCCGGCTCTTGGGGCACCTGGAAATTCTCCGTCTCCTCGACCTTATATCCATGGGAACGGAACCAATCCAGCAAAGCGGGGTTATCTGTTTCCCCGACTCCTTTGGAAAAAGCTACAGAAGCGCTCACACCGGTGTATTCCTCATTTGGAGCATAGATTTTTGACATGGTGATTCCTCCTTACTGGACCTTCAGGCCGCGCATGATGCCAGCGGCTTTTGTCGCCTTCAGGGCAACAGCTGCGACCATTTCAACCTCTCCGATCTTTACCGCACCAGGCGTAGTGAAATCCGGCATGTAGGTTTCGATCGGGGCTTTCCCCGCCATGCTGACGCCATGGAATCCGTCGAGCCCGAGCCGTACCGCATAGAGCGGCGTCTCTCCGGTTGTCCCATTGACTCCGACGATCAGGCTGTTACTGCCCGGTTTCTCTCCGAGGTCAATCAGCGGGATCTGGTCATAGGCGGTGATGTTCTGGCCGAAACGGTCCTTTGTCTCGGTGAAGCTCGCGGAACGGCGAGCGGCCGCGCGGAACTTTGCCCACATTTTTTTGTTCATGAGCAACGCAGACGGCCGGCCATCCAGTTGTGCAAGGAAGTTGTCTATTTCGTCGAGAAACACCTTGTAGTTAGTGTCCACCGCAGCGGAGGTGGAAAGGTCAATGGCTGCTCCCGGCGTGTATTCCGTGCTGGAGCCGGTGACCGCCTTCTCCAGACCGTCGAAAGCCTTATCGTCGACGCCACTGTCCCCATTAATCACGGTATCAGAGAACAGTGCCCGAGCTGCTTTGATTTTCTGCTCGGTCTGGAAAGTAACTTCGTTCACGATGCCGCCCATGCCAGCAATAATACGGTCGATCTGGTATGCACCGCCGAACACCTTCAGATCACAGGTAAAACGTTTCTTTTTCGCTTCCTGCGGAGCGTATTCAGAGTTGACCGCACGGAAGGCAGCTGTCGGCTGAGTGATCACACGGGTATAACCATAGGTCAACGTTGCGCCGCCACCCGTCGGGCTAACCGCATCGTCAAAGGTGAGATTGTCGAGCAGCCAGGAAGATTTCTGGAACTCGTCAATAACGCCGAGCTGCAGGGCATCCTGGACATTTACTTTTGCTTCTTCAAGGGTAATAGCCATAATTTTTCCTCCTGTTATTTTTTATAGAATGCGGCAACAGCGTCCTTTAGGCTTCCCTTCTTGTCGCCTCCGGAGCTGTCTCCGTCGCCACCGACTTTAAAGCCGGCGCCTTTTTTCTGCTGTTCCTGTGTTGGCTTCAGCTCGGGAATATCTTTAAGCACCTGCTCCATAGCCTTTTTAACCGCTTCACTGTCGACGCCGAGCTCATCGTCGACATCAATTGCGCTCAGATCTGCCATGCGCACAGCATAGGCCACACGGTCCGCTTTGACGCCCAGCGTAAGGGCAACCGACTTAGCTTCAGCCTGAACCAATTTCTGATTCGCGGCCGCAAGCTTCGCAGCGCTGCCATCATCTGCAGGTTGCTCGTCCTTGTCCTGATCCTTTTTATCCCCTTCACCTTTTTTCTTTGGCGCAGGATGTTCCCGCTCCCACTTGCGGCGCTCACGGGCAAGACGGCTTTCCACAGCCGCATCAACATCGGCCTGAGAATATTTCTTTTCATCGGCGCCGGAATCATCCTTTTTGTCATCGTCCTTATCATCTTTTCCGGAATCATCTTTCTTGTCATCGCCTTTGTCGTCCCCCTCGCCACCTGAACCAGAGCCGCCATCGGCAAAACGCAGCTGATAATAAGGAATGCCGAATGTCCCGCTGAACCATTTTTTTGTACGCATAGTCATTACCTCCGTTTAAGATCCGTCGACCATAATTCCGTTTTCGGCCCGTCGGCCCCGTGCAGTTTAACGCCACCGGCACGTTTTTGGGCAAAAAAAGAAAGCCTATAACGCCAGGCTTCACGGCGAGATATTTGGATCACCTCCCATGGGAATATCATAGGTCTTTTCCCGCCAGTAGTCACGGCGAAGAACATCGCTGTGCTCTGAGATAAATTTCCGAAGTTCTTTCTGGGCCGCAGCCGTTTTGCGCTTGTATTCCTTCACCCGCGCGGGATCCTGTAGACCCTCGGCCATTCGCTTGAATTTCCGGACTCTCTTTTCCATGTTGCGCTGTTGCTGTTCCAATGCGGAATTCTCTCGGATTTTAGCTGTATCCATTGGATCAGGAAGCTTGCTGACTCCTTCAATCCAGGTGGTAAGCGTGTGTCGGCAGTTCGGATGAAACAGGCCAGCCTTCACGGCTACGGAAAGAAGAGGGTACCAATTTCCGTTCACGCTCAGGCCCCGGCCGTTTTTCGTCTGCACATTGAACTCTCCCCATACATCATCGATATATACCCGGCCCTGCCAGGGCAGGCACGTATTGGAACAGGCGCCGTACTGACTGACCAGCACGGTATCAATACCGAGCTCCGCCCGGCGCTTCGCTTCTCCCTGGAGATATGAGCGAGTCGCGGCGGTGCGCAGCGCCATCTGAACATAATCGGCAATATTGACTCGTGCACCGTTACTGTATTCGATACAGTTGATGCCCGCGCGAAGGAAATCTTTGACCGTCATATCAATGGCCTGCGGAAGTGTCGTGGCACCCGCCGCCATCGCTGTGGCGGCCTGTGAAATGGTACGGCGATAAACATCGTCCATCATGCGCAATGCGGCCGTCTGGGCCTTCTGCTCGGCTTCATGCATATCCTGCATAAGGTTTTCAAGGCGGTGATCATTGACGCCGAAAAAGTGATCTTCAGACAGTCCCTCCGGTTTCTGCTCTTTTGGTCTATTCCATGCGAGCTGCGTGACACGGTCCCCGCGCCGGCTCCATGCATCCGGAGAACGCCCGGACCACGCTTCAGCCGCATCTGCCTCTCGGTTAACATATTCTCGCCCTTCCGCATACTGCTCAGCCATCAGCTTACGGGTTTGAAAGTCGACCACATCGCTGTATTTATTCATGATAGACTTGTTTTCCTGGCGGAAGTGTTCAACATGCTTCAGCTTTTCTGTCTGCCAAGCGGGCCAGTTGAATCCCTCTTCACGCTCCCAGGCTTTATGCCCGGCAAGGTTCCGTTTTAAGGACGCGATCAGCTTCAGTTCTATGGACACGAACAGATCAGAAATATCCTTCCATGACAGCATTACGCTTCACCACCGGTATCCAGTTCATCCCCGACACTCGGCTCCTTCATCGGTTCAATACCCAACTCATTTTTTATCCGGGCAACCTCTGCTTCTTTCCACGTTTTATCACGGGTATCGCCCCACATTTCATCCACGCTGGCTTCGATAGACATGGTATTGTTCTGCCGAGCCTTGCCGATCGTTTCCACGACCGCCTCAAAGGATGGATTAGCGTATTCACCCCAAGTAACTGTGCATTCATAGTCCTTTGGGGTGCGCTCATTGTTGAGGTCATCAGCCTTCAGGACGATATCCACCAGCTTTGGCAGCACCTTCTCCAGAACGTCAATACGCTGCGAACGGGTGTACATGGTGGTTTTCTCCTTCTCGCGCTGACTCTCTGCGTTATCCAGTTTCTTCACATCGATGCCGAGTGTAGACGGGGAAAGAACGCCCTGCAGACACAGATCCAGGTCCGTGCTGTACTTCTGCTGAAATGAATCGCTGTTGATCGTGGGTTGCACTACTTGAATTTGAGAAGCAACCCCTTCTTTGCTGTTGGGGCCGGTTGCAATAAACTGATTATCAAAAGGATTCGGAGGAATCGCTCTACCGTTATTCGGATCCCGTGGGATCATATCTTCCGGAATATACCTGGTAATCCGGCCGGCTCGGAAGGCGTCCGTCCACTGGCTGACATCTTCGTCGAATGCATCGTATGAATCGCATTTCCCATCAAAGAGGCTTTTACCGCGACCGGGAAAACGCGGGCTTTCTGCAAACATCACCGGTATGGCCAGCATGAAATCATAGTCCCATGTTATGGGCTTCAGATCGGACAGCTCCTGAAACATATCCATATCTGCGGGCTTTCCGGATTCGTCGTAAAGTTTGTAATGTATGTCTCCGATTCCGTATATTTCTTCCAGTTTATATGTCCGGCCGTTCAGCTGCTGATCAGAGTAGAACATGATCTCCGTGATTCTCCCGCGTTTACGGGTATAGTCCACACGTTCCCCAGAATAAAACTCAATGATTGGAAGCCCCGACACATCAGGATCCAGAGAAATTTTGAAAGCGCCGTCACCGGCAACGTCCGTTTCCGTGCAAGCCTTCCGCACGAGCTTCTTCCAATCGTTTTCTTCCTCAATTTCTTTCCATCGATCAGCGGTATCATCCTGCACGGCCGCGCCATCCGTCGGCTGATCAGCAGCACCAAATTGCACCGGCTCCATATCATCCGATACAATCCCGGCGATCTTATCCACGCACATCTGAGGCAGGCCAGTATGAACCTTTCTGATTTGCAGCCCTTCGGAGGGGACTGCAGCCCAGAAGCGTGCCGCATTGACCGAATCACGGGAGCCTTCCGCGGCCGACTTATAAAACTGTGACAGCTCCGACGGTTCCCCGCGGTACCATATCCGATTTTTCATGACATTACCCGCATAGGTGTACGGCTCATATATGGTGATGGTCCGATCCGTTGCTGGCTGGATCCTCAGCCAATTTACAATGGCGGTTTTGATTTTATCCCCTAAACTCATTTTAGAACCACGCTCCCTATTTTATCTTTGTACGGCAGCCATGAATATTGATCTGCGTTAATCGTGTGATCGTTACCATCCTCTGGTACGTTATCCTTTTCCTCATCCCAACTGTAGGAATTCAGCTCGTCGATCTCCGGCTGGCAATATTCTTGCACCAGCAAAAAATCCCCGTGCGCCATCCAGCCGGCCTGCAGGTTAAGGCGGTCGATGATCTGCATCTTTTTCCATGCCGGCACGAAGTCATACACGCTGCCGTTCAGGCGCTTATACTTCTGACATTCAATAATCGTTGCCTGGTCCGCGGAATCGATGTAGACCGTGCGTGCGAACAGACCCCACAATGCCCGATGCTTTTCGAGGAAAGCAATCAGCAAGGGCGGGATATCCGACGGCGCCAGAGGCGTTGCACGGCCCTGATTGCTGAGGATATGCGCGGCCAGCGTGATCTTTCTGCGGTCCGTGGTAATTCCGCTGAAAGTAAAGGCAAAGGTATCGGCCGACTTCTGCGAATAAGAAGTATCCACGCCGGCCGACGTCTGGATAAACTTCATTTTCCCGTTCTTTATCTGCTCCAGGAGATCCGCGGCATGAATCAGGTTGCTGTCCTGCAGGTTAAACACCAGACCGGTGGAGCGACCACGCAGGCCTTTGATCTTGTTTTTCCATAGCTTCGTACCCGGGGCCACTCCGGCGAGCAGCTGCTCCCGCTTTTCCTGAGTCAGTGACGGGTTGTCATCGAATGTGAAATACCAGTGCACCCACCCGGATGCTGGCGGCTGATCCAGCTGTTTCAGCAGTTCCTTCGGGGTGCCGGATTCCCAACGCGGCAACGGCCGACAACGATTGATATATTCCTTATAGATCGGCAGGCCCGGATCATCCGGGTTCAATGTCATCATCATGTAGTCGTAGCGGATACTAACCTCGCGCACGAAATCCATATCCGCAATGTTGGCTTCATCGATGTACACACAGCCGTATTGACCGCCAAGAGCCTTTTTCCAACGGGCTTTGTTGTCATAGCCGAGGACGTAAATAATCTTATCCCCGCCTGGCGCCTTATACCTCAAATGCGGCATGGTGACGCCGCGGCCGCCGCCCGGGTAGTATGAAAGCAGGCTGCCGAATATATCCAGCAGCCCGCAATCCTTTGTTATTACGTTTTTTTCCAGCGTCCCGAGGTCGTTTCCGGCCATGATATGAGAACGCTGGTGGGATTCCGCAACACGGAACAGGAACTTAACCACGCCTACCGTGGTCTTGCCTGCATAGGTCGTACCCTCTAATACTTCCACCTTCGCGCAGCACTTCATGAAATCGATGTATTTCGGAGAAAGTAGAAATTCAGATGAAACCGTCATCCGGAATCATTGGACGGCGTGTCCTCTCCTTGCCCGGTATCGCCGCCCTGCTGCAATTGGTGAAGGATTGATTCGAGGGCAGGGCTTCCGGTGTCGATCGCGCCCGAGTGCTCCACCTTATCCGTGAACATGCCGAGGTGACGGCCGAGCTGCTCCAGGGCTTTACCTTTGTCGTATAATTTGATTTCTCGCTCTATTCCCTCACCGTCAGCAGTCGGGATTATCTTGACACGAACGGAGGCGACGGCGGCGAGATCATCATCTGAAGCATTTGCTAAAATAGTTGCATCTTCAAAGTTAATTACATTTTTAGGATTCAGCAATGCGATTCTTGCCAGCTCACGCACCACGCGGTCAGCATTGATGCCGGTCCGCTTTGACTGCACGGCGATTGCTTTGTCTATACGCGCGCGAATATCAGGTTTCTGCATGTTCTCACTGCCGATGGAGGCGGCGCTCTCCGGGCTGTACCCGGCCCTAATGGCCGCCTGCGTGGCGTTCAGGTCGACAAGGTATTCCTCGCAGAATCGTTTCTGTTTGTTGGTCATGGCGGTCACCTCCTTAAAAATGACATAAAAAAGCGCCTACCGAAGTAGACGCAAAAGCGACTAACAAATCTGTTCTTGGATAAGATCAAAACTGCCTGGTTTCATTTCCATTTGAAAAAGCCGTATTTTAGATTTGATACAGTGTTCCTTGATAGGAGTAAGCAAATCAATTTCATTTTTGGCTGCTTTACAGCCCAAATAAATTGCCGCAGGCTTTGGTGAAGCGACCTTCGTTCCCATTTGTTCTTCTGCCATTGGAGAATCCAATTTATGTATAAGTCTCCACTCATTCTCATGGCTCCATTCTCCCGACTTTGTCAATATTAATGCTTTTATAATTTGTTCTTGATATACTTTATTATTATCTGAAAACGTATTTAATTGTCTATACAGAGCGTCAAAATTATTATTGTAGCTCATGTGATTTAATGAGCCTATTGAATTAAGGTCATCGTAATTATATCCAATGCAAAATCCTTTATGACAGTTGGCATAATAGCTCCACATAGTTATTGAATTATATTCTGGGAAAAAACACGCTACTCCTTCAAAGCTTATATAATGTCTTAATAACACTTTGAATAATTCATTCGCGGCTTCATGCTGCTTCCATTTTTCCAAATTATCTTCTCTATATTTTTCTGTTAGCATCTTTGCTACGTCAGGGTTGATATTCGATGCATCACTACCTATCATTTTGGCTAAAGTTTCCTTAATTGTGTATTCTGTTCTACCTTCTCCAGTAAACTGAGCCGCACAATCATAAGGATCATTAAAATTAAGTGGATTCCCAAGCCATAACTCTTCGTTCAGAAGGCAGTTAAGATCGTCTAAACTTCCAGTTCTATACCGAAATAAATAGTCCATTCTCAGTTCCCCTTTTTTCCTTTATAATAATTCCAAATATTACAAAAGTCAAAGGAATAATCGCCAAATTTTAGACAGAAATTTCTATTATGCGATTAATAGCGGTTTGATAGTGCTGGGGATCCGTTTCAAATCCTGTAAAGTTTCGCCCGGACCGGATGCAGGCAACAGCCGTCGTGCCGCTCCCTATACAGTTGTCGAGGACCAGCTCCCCCGGGTTAGTGTAGGTCCTGATCATGTATTCAAACAACGCCACCGGCTTTTGTGTCGGGTGCATACCTCTCTCGCATTTGACTTCAAGCAGCTGACGCGGATAATGCACGATGCAAGTTTCGGTATCATGCGAAAGGCTACCGTCCATCCGGTAAACAGAATCACCATGCACCGGCGGTTTTTTACCTCGCTGCATGATCGGTTTGTCCAGGATAATAACACCCTGCGGGTTATATGTCGGCTGATGCTTATAAAATACACAAATTTCTTCTACACAGCGCAGCGGCTGCTTTTTGGCGTTAGCAAAGCCTGTCACCATATTCTTGTACCAGTACCAGCAGTATTTGAACATTTTCGGATTGCTGCTGATCAGCTTCGTGGTGAAGGGCTGGGAGGCAGTCAGAACAATTGCACCATTGTCTTTAATAATTCTACAATACTGACGCCAGAGCTCCGGAAATGGAATAAGGCTATCCCATCGGCAGCCGGTCATTCCGTAAGGCAAATCGCAAAGAATCATATCAATGCTTTTGTCCGGATACATGCTCATGCCGGCAATACAGTCCATATTGAATATTTTGTTGATGTAGTCCATGCGGCTCCTTTCTGTCGGATGCCCGCACGATCTAAGGCAATGAAAAAGGCGTTTAGCATCAGCTGAACGCCTTATCTATTTGCAAAATTCCTTGATTATATTGTACCATAAAGATTCCGCCGGTGGGCGCCGATTCCCGCCGAAAGTCGCCGGAAAACGCCGGAATCTCAGTGCAACATTCCCGGGAATACAAGCTGGTCCGCCTGCATCATCAGCTGAAGCAGGGCAACACGCACTCGCTCCCTGGTCTGGCTCTCGGAATAATCCACCCTGCCGGCAATTTCTTTCCATGGCGGCCGACGGTATGTGCGCCTGCGCTTCCGCGGATCCGGGTCCCCCATATAAGCCAATTCCAATATGTACCGATCAGTCTTGTCCAAACGATCCAGAGCAACCCCCATCCAGTTTTTAGCGTCGCGCAGTTCCTCAATCCGTCTGGAGCATCGCTTAATCTCTTCGTTGTAATAACGTGAAGGATCCGCCAGCGCCATGTTGGCCGTCCGATCTCCAGGCACACCTTTGCCGCCCGGCAGCCCGGAAAGGTTGACGGACGGCAATGCTATTTTATTCATTTCAGTTTCGCAGTTGCGAATGGTGGCGAATTCCTCGGCAATCATCTGCGGAATATCATAGTAGATTTTAAGCAAATTCTTTACTTCATCGGCCGTCAACTCTCCCCACCCTTTCATGCATTCAAGCTATATTTGTTCCTCGCCAGGTGCAGATATCCTTTCAATGGTTTCAAGGGAATCATCGAACCCGATCTGTTGCAGGCGGCGCTGAAGCTGTATCGTACCGGTTTCCCGATCGGCGTAAAATTCAGAAGTCAGTTGGTTCAAGCGCTTGGCAAACCTCTGAATCCGAACTGGCCCCAGGTGCTCCGTATCATTGAGCGCGACGCAGGCCAGCATCAGGGCAGTGATCGCGGCGTCATCCCTCTGCTGGGCGATTGTCTGGTACCGCTGCATTTGCATACGTTGGGCGTAATTCAGGCCTTGCGGTTGCGGTAGTCGATTAGTCTTTTTCATGATGGGCCTCCTGTTCCGGCTTGCGGGAGTCCGGCGGCGCCGGCAGTGGCATCCAGTGAGTAACCGTTCCGACCCCATCGCCCAAGTCAGTCACCCATTTTCCAAACACAATCCAACCTACAGTTGTACCTATTACGTCGCACCGAACAAGTACCCGCTGCTGCGCTTCTGGTAGCCTTTCATTCACCGGGATCCATGTCAGCAGCTTGTTCTCGTGAGTTCTCAATGGACATACGCGAGGGCTATTATGGCCGAAATGTGATTGACCAACGTCACGCCCACTTAGATCACAGTAATAAGTAAAACCGTCAGCCTTTTGAGACGGAGCATGTAAACAATGTCCGCATCTATCACACCGAGGTGTTTCAGTTGCCTTGTTTTCCGGGAAAATACAATTTCCCTCGATGTATTCTGCAAGGGATTTTGCATGACGGGCCGCGACAGAGGGATAATTTTGAGCGATTGCCCATTCATAGGCTTGACGCTGTTCATCCGTCATAGGTACTTTGCTTTCCGGGGCTTGGCGGAAAAGAATTAGATTATCTCCGGCATCGATTAAAGCCTGTATATCCGCTTCCAGCCTATCTACGCAATCAATACACCCTTCATCTCCATAAGCACAGGCATGATTATCCGTTGTGCATGTTAGTGCATTTCCGCAGAAATCCATACACTTTAAAATTTCCGATGGCTTCAGTTTTTTCATCAGCATTTTGCCTCCTTTTTCTCGGCCCAGTACAGCGCCTGTGCGCAACGGCCCGCGGCGTTTTGGACTTCCTGTTCCATCACGAAATAGGCGTTCAGCTCGGCCACACTGTTGCCCTCGGCATCCGCTGCCGCTTCCAGCGCGGAAAGCAGCTGCTTCAGGGCGGTTTTTACTTTTTCATCCATCGTTTTTACCTCCCAGCATTTTTGAAAAGCATCTGCTGCACAGATCGTCACCAACCCAAGAGCACCCGCCCGGGCAAGCGTGATTCCAGTCACAGCCGCAGACACGGCATTTACGTTTGAAGAAATCCGGATCCATTTGCTCGATTACACTTCGGAGCTGAGCGTTTTCGGTTTTTACCCGCTGCAGCTTCTCCAACATAATTTTGCACTGGCTTTTCTCAAAATCATTGATGCGGCTTATGTACGCGATCGCATCCTGAGCCAAGCGTTTACTGCACACAGTTCCATCAGGCATACAATCGTCATCAGAACCCCTGAGCGGATACAGGTAACAATCTTCACAAGGGTAATGATCGGCCGGCTCATTGTCTAAGCAGCATAGCAGCGCCTGCTCCAGCATTTCCTGTGTAATTTCAATTTCTTTGCTCATCGTTATTCTCCCTCCGCCATTAAAGATAAAATGCACCAGTCAGGATCCAAGCCAATCTCCGGTCCATACAGCACATACGGAACATACCGCCTAAGCTCTCGACCGGTGTATCCTCTGTCGGCCTCCCACTCCTGCAGCACCAACGTATCGCAGGGATGATAGTTCCGATCGTTACGCCGCAGCTCGAAGGTTTTAACACCGCATCGTACAGCCGAGAAATGCTCTGGAAGGATTTTAAGATAATGAGTCATGTGTATCCCTCATTTCAAAATTCGCAGCGGCAGACCGGGATATGATTCATTCCACAGTTTCCGCTTCAGCTTAAATTCCTTTGTTTCCATACCCTTAACGTCTTCTATCCAAATTCGACCATCGGCTCCCCGTATCATAAAATCCGCACGGTACCGGATGCCTCCTGGAAGAACAAAACTTGGCTGCGGCCAGAACCACTGAATCTTCCCAGCAGCTTTGAGAATCTTCAGTTCGCAGTACCTTCGAGCTTCAGCCTTACTATCAAAGGTGATATTATCCACTTTGGTTTTCTGATTATGGTACTTATTTTCTTTTGCCGACCGTGAAGGGGCTTTCACTTGACCGGCTCCGGCCGGCGGGATGAATCCCGGTATAAATCTCGTTGCCATCAGTGCGCCTCCTCAAAGTATTTGACGGCCTGCTCGTAAGCCGCATTGAGTGTTACAAACTGCTCCTCGGATCCGCCGGCATCCGGATGCGCACTTTTCGCTAAACGCTTATATCGCCGGCCGATATCCTCCACGTTCTCCGGGAGCCGATCGTATCCAAGAACTCGGAAACAATCCGGGATGTCCGCCGCGGGCGGAAGGTATTTCATGCCGGCCACCCATGTACTAAGATCATATATTCCGCGCTCTACCATGCGGGCCAGATCTTCTAAGGAAAGGACCACCTGGGCGAAAACGTCGCTGCCATATCGTACCGTCTGTCCGTGAGTCTTGGCATTATCAATACTGTGGCTAAAACGGTAGAGCTGACCCTTATATGAAAATTCCACCCAGCAGCTGAAGCGGTCCCAATTGTAATTGTATTTTTCGATGCCCAGGCGATTCATAACCTTCTCGAGCTTTGCCTCATAGTTCGCGGCCGGGGCGTATTGTTTTGTGCTCATGCCTTTTTCCTCCTGAGCCTGTAATTTTTCTCATCACCTGATGCAATGGAAAGGCAATAGCTTTCTGTTGCCATTTGGAAAATGCGCCCGGCGGTCGCCGGCTCCACTCGCTGCAGCTCCTCAATGGTCCATTCACTGGAAATGATCGTCGTGAGATTACCGGCAATATACCGGGAATTGATTATCTCGAAAGCGAGGGACGTATCTCCGGGGCTCGGCTGCTTCCGGGCGCCGCGGTCATCCAGGACAGGTTTAAAAAGATCGTCTATGTAAAGCACTGGTACAGTTTTAAGCGGATTAATCATCCGTTCGTACTTGCTTTCGTCAGTAATGACCGCTTTCAGTTTTGTGGATTCATCTTTCCACAGCATATACCGGACCGATTGCCCGCGGCGGAGCAGTTCCCCCGCGATCGCTGTACAGATGTGAGATTTTCCGGCGCCGGTTTGTCCACCAATGAATAACCATTTATTTCGAGGATCTTTTAGAAATGCTTCCGCTGTTGATTTCATATGTTTCTGCAAAAGTGTATCTGTTTTCCACCGCTCCAGGGTGTATATTTCCATCAGGTTCTGAAGCCCACTGTTCCGGATGCGAGCTGTGCTTTCACGCATGGCCATACAACTGCACATTTTAGAGCGGATTTCCCCGTCCGAGCTGACAAAATAGACCACACCTTTATTTTTGCAAATCGGACAATTATAGTCTCTCAGGTCCCCGGTAGAGGAATTCAATGCATCACACTGGTGTCTCGTATGCTCCTCATAAGACGGTACCGAGTGAGTTCCCTCCCTTCGGAGCCGGCGGAACATTTCCGCCACACTTGTCATTTCCTGCATAGTATTTCCCTCCTTTATCCTGTTCACCGGAAAGCCAGTTGTTGATAAATTTCCGGATTCCTCTCTGTGTTTTCCTACGTGTAGGATTGGCGTCACACCATCCCTTCATTTTGCGCAACTCCTGTGGAACATCCACTGAGGGGTAAAGCTCTGACCAACTGTCCACCTGATCCTGATATACCGGATACTCTGATTTATCGTTCAACAAGAGAGAAATGAAAAGCTGCTGGTCCGGGGCCGCATTTGCGGGCTCGGGCATAATATCCTTTTCTTTACTCTTATTTCCTTTACTCTTGTTTCCTTTACTTTGTGGATTATCGTTTTCATTTTCGGGGTTAATGTTAACATTTATCCAGTTAATGTTTGCAATTGGCAAAATCTTGGTAGCATCTATTAAGAGGTATGTCTGATTGACATTAACACATTTACGGCGGGAGACTGCCTCGAAATACCGTCCTTGAATCCCTTTTGAGGTAAGGATCTGATATCGTTCAAACATGCTTTTGTCAAAAATACCTCTTTTGACCGCGGCGTTTACTATTTCTGAAACGACATTGCCACCCAGCCCTACACCTTTGCCAAACAACAATGCAACCTCATTTGTCCATTCACAGTAGTAACCTCGCGCATACACTCTCTGGTACAGCTTAACGACTACCGCAAATCCTGTCAGCCCAAATTCCGCCTCGATCAGATCAAACTTCTCGTCCATTGAAACATCAAGTGGAAAATAATCAACCCCGTCCTTCAGCGGACGAGCCAATCACATCACCGCCCCTTAAAATACTGTTACCGGTTTCCCGGCTACGCGCTGGATCTCTTTTTTAAACGTTTCCGGATTGCTGTTGTTCCCGGATAGGTGGATCAAGTAAATACGCCGCACTGTGCTCATGTCATTGGCCTTCAGACAGTCTTTTACATTTTCAAGGCCGAAATGGGAGCGCAGCAGCCGCGGTTTCAATGATTCCGGTATCCGGCCTTCGGCTATGCTTTCGTTCAGGATCGGCAGACTATAGTTACATTCCACCATAATGACATTCAGTGCCCTGAAAGTATTCGGAATGTAGAATGTGTCCGTCGCAAAGAGCAATCTTTCCCGGGCCGCGTGAGAATAAATCAGATAACCGCAGGGCTCGTTGCAATCGTGCTTCGTTTCAAATGGTAGCACCGTCCAGCTCACCAGATTGAATTGCTCCCCGATACGGACAACGTGTTTCCGATACGGCCGGTCAATATCCGAGATTCCCTCAAACGTGCCGGCAGTTGCATACAGATCAATACCTTTGGCCGCGATCCCCGCGGCCCCCTTGGCGTGATCCTGATGCTCATGAGTAATAAGAGCACCGGCCACGCGCGGAAACAGGTCCAGATATCCGGATAGAATCTTTTTAGCGGGAATGCCCGCCTCCAGAAGCAGGACACTCTCACCGTCATCTATGGCGTAAGAATTGCCCGAGCTTCCGGAAGCAAGGCACTTAACATCAATCATGGTTTAAAACGGGGCCTTGTGGGCCGCGCTGGGTTTATTTGTGGGGTGGGAAGTAGTTTGCCGAGGTTCCTCTTTCGACGGCTCCTGCGGTGAGTCAGGGATAGAGTCACCATCTGATTCAGGCTCTTTCTCAGAAGTGGGCTGATCGGGTTCAATAACTTCCCCAGTCTCCTCGTCCACCTGAATATCAATAGGGTTGCTGTTGGCAAGCTGCTTGATCTCCTGTGCGGTGGAGCGGTACACCTCATCTGTGGTTTCCTCAAACATGGTTTCCAGCATACCGTTTCCGAAATCCTTCGGGATCTTTTTAATGGCGTTGTTGCGCATTTTACGCTCGATCATAGCTTCCCTGCTATGAAATTCCGTCCATGCGGGGCTGATCCACGGCTGCAGCTCCTCATCATCCAGTGCGGCGTCCAGACCGAGATCGCGGGCCTTGGTAAGAAGCTCACGCTTGCGGGCTTCAATTTTTACTTTCTGGTCAGCCGTAGCTTTGTATTTGCTTTCGGCAAGTCCGAAGGTCTCCTGCATCATGTTGCTGTTCATATGAGCCAGGAGATTATGAATGACATCCTCACGCTCGGAAAAGTAAAAATCCGTATAGGAATTCCCATCGTGGCCCTGCATGATGATGGGATACACAATTTTGACGATTCGGCCGCCGCCCTTAGGTGTCCACTGAGGAGGCGTCATATTCAGGCCGTCAAAGGTGGGGTATTTAAAATCATCATTCTCGCGGATCTTCCAGATCTGACAGACGCGCTGCACTCCGCGCCCGAACCGGGAAAGAATGGAATCGTTGCCGTCTCCCTCGATCCCCATTTCAATTTTCTTTTTCCATATGTCTGTGGAGCGTCCGGTTTCCGGATCGATCCCCTTGCTTTTATCATTGCGGAGTTGAAAATAGACCTCCCGTGGGGAAGCAGCAGCGTTCAGCTGAAAACTGGAAATTTTAATCAAAATATCGCTGATGGTACTCTTATCAAGCTGAGGGTCATTCCAGCTGATACCGGCCTTGTCCAAAACTGCGTTGATAGCGGAAATGGAGTGCAGCACGCATTCTTTAGCATACGGGCTCATCTGCAGGTGATTTTTTTGCATTTGCGACGTGATCAGCGGCATAAACATGTCATTGATCTTCGTCAGCGCGGTACCGAATTCTTTCTTCTCTGCAGCCGGAGCTCCCGGCGTTTTATTTTTACTCATGATAAAAAGTCCTCCTTAATCGCACCACGGTTTGCAAACCGTGAATTTATAGCCTGCATCTGTCTTTTCCAGTGTGTAGTACCCGGCAAAATAGTAATTCGCATTGCCGTCTTTTTCTCCACCAACGCGAATATTTGAGTGCCATTCGCCACTTTCGGGGACCCTACGTTTGCAAAGCTCACCAAAACAGTATTCAAGAACTTTGGCCTTCTCCTTACAATCCGTTTCAATGCTCCACACCCGGAAAAAATCGCCGTAGGGTTTATATTGACCGCAATGCGTTTGCTTGGATGTGAATTGGGGCTTATCTTTCTTGACCTTACCGATGATGGTCTTTGCCCGGTCCCGGAAGGGAGCGATCTCCTCTTCCGGAACATTGACGGCGGTAACGACACCCTGAGAAATCCCCTGCTTGCCGTCGATTTCCACCAGGTCACCGACGGCCACCGGCTCAGGGGTGAAGTATGTATAATCGCGGCCGGCCGGTTGGCCGTACCGCAGAAACTTTAATTTGATAATATTTGTCATGATAAAAATCCTCCTTAAAGCGATTCAAATTTCGATTTTAATTTATCTAATCGATCGATCAGCGCCTGCTTTATTACGTCGTATGTCTGGCTGTCGTCGATTGCACATACCTGATAAAGATCAGTTGTTGAATAACCGGTTCCGCCAACATAGAATGTAGGATAGCATTTTATGAGTTTTTCAAGAGCGTTGATTTCATTAAGGAGATTCCGAGCCTCTTCCAGTTTCTCTCTGGTCATGATGCGTAATCCTCCTTGCTATTTTCCTTCATCTCAAATGGCAGGTCATCCAGTTCAGTTAGGATATTCGGATCGTCCGGATCACCGGGCTCACTGCGATCTTGATCAGGTTCATTGCGGCGGTAAGCGGTAAGCACTTCCTGGCGCTGGCAGCCATGCATATGGACTGCTTCCCACACGTCGCCGGCAAAGTTGGAAGAGTCAGGATCCTCGATGTCAAAACAGCAACCGCAATCATCACCGTCACCCATGGCAAAAAACGGGCAATCATAGCTGTCACAGGACGGAAGCTGTTGGAAGAACGGATCCCTATCTTCCTCCAGATCAGCGGCGACAACAGCGTCTGTAATATCATCCCCAATGGGAGGATCTTCCGGCTCCTCTTCCGACTCCTCTTCATCCTCCTGGTAATCCTCTACAATACCGGTATTACCGTCCACCGTGGCGGTACCTGAAGGCGGGATCTCTCTGCCGGGCTGCAGCTCGTCGAAATTGAGTTGATGCTGGCGGTCGTATGGAATGATCGGGTTGCCGTTTTCGTCTAACCGAATCGGAATCTCGTCGTACAGTTCGCCTTTGTCTTTGACCTTAATCGGGTCAAAATTAAAGCCTGTCTCATGCTTAATGCCGAAGGCTCCGCCGCGGCGCTCAAATGTAATTTTGGCGGTGAAGGAAAAGCTGGTCTGACGCAGTTCAAACATTGTACGCAGCGCCTGGTTGATCTTACTATCGCAAATATCGATAAGCGTGGAAAAAGCATCATCCCGCAGACTAACCAGCTCTCCGGCAGGAATATTGTTCTGCGGAGCCTCAGAGTCCTCTTCATCTTCATCGGCTCCGGAAGCGTTCTGCCAGTCGCAGGGCGGCGGCTCTGCATCATCGGCCTCAGGGTTGTCCGCAGGCACCGTATCCGGCCGGGTGAGTTCCTGATATTCGGCCAGTTCCTCCATGCCGTCCGGACCGATGTCAATCTCGTCCTGCTCCAGCTGCGCGGCGGCCTCGTCTTGGGGCTCGCCGGCAGCTTCGGCAGGCGCATCATCGGAGGACAAATCCGATTCAATGGGCGTTTCCGCCCTGTTAGTGGGCTCATCTGTAAAACCTCGCTTGATGGCATATCCATCAAGAGCATTCTGAGCCTGTTCATATGTATCAAAATCCGGGATGGTTGCACATGGGGTTACCGTTTCCGGCCCCGGGTGCTGATGATCGTCCATAAATACGGTGTACTTGCCGTTATCCTCGCGGTGATCTACGAAGTAAACCAAGTTGAAGTTGTAGTATTTCCTACCGACGGGTGCCGGCTCCGATGCCATAGCTTCCTCCAGCGTGATCGGCGTATCTTCCGGAATCACTTTCTTGCGGCTGCACGTACACATAATGCGGGGACCGTGTTCATCTGTTTCAGGCTCGTGCAGCCCATGCGGGCAGGTAAAGCAGCCGGCAGTGGTTCCCGTGACCTCGACGGATATTTCAGCGGCGCCGCCGGCGGAACGGCTGAATTTATGGCCACAGGGCGCATAATAGGAATTCATGGCTTTTGCCTCCTCTTTGGCTTTTTCAATTTTGTCGTAAAGGCTGTACTGTTCGGCACAGCCGGAAACATCTTTACGAGCGTACATTTTGTTGTAGCTGCTGCCTGTGTCGACCGCCTCGAAGAACTGTTCAATCAATTTCTGTTTTGCTGCTTCCCCTTTGAGATTCTGAGGAAAGTTAAAGGAAAACGGTAACCTTCCATGTGATTCATCCATACCCGGTTGCGGAGGATGCACCATTGGATCTACGCCTTCCAGTGCGCTGTAGAAGTCCGCCATGGCCTGAATAAAATCAAAGTCCAATGAGAGAACGTGGAGCGTAGATGCCTTAGAGTCCACACAGGTTGCGGTGGTACCGTAAAATAGTTTTTCTTTGCATCCCCGGCATTCGGCTATCTTGGAATCGGTATTCTTAAAAGGATCCCTGACATCAACCATCTTTACGAACGGGCAGCCGTAACACTCATGCTCCGGCCCATAGTCGGGCATACGGAAGCCGGTTGTCCCGGCTTCCGTGTTTTTCTGAAATGTTCTCCCGCATTTGCAGGTGTAGGTAGTCATTTCTGACCACCGCCTTTGATTGGTACTACGAAGCAAGCAGAGGCGGTTTTACTCATCAAATATTGCGCTGCTTTCTCCACCTCCGGAAATTGCCGTGTAATAGCAATTGAATAGGCATTCAGCGACGCAATGATAAACGGCGCAGAAGAGCGATCAATCGGATTAACAGTCATTGCGATTTTCTGAGAGTAGTCTTCAAATATCTCGTTTATAAGGCTATCCGGAATATTCATTGTCTTTGCCGCGTCGAGAAGTCCCTTTTCAAGTTCTGCTTTCATTTACATTTCCCTCCACATCCATAAAATTTATCCGTTGGAGCCCAGCTATCCATAACCAGCGCCGGCGGCATTTCCTGCGTACAAACGGCGTCACCCTCTCCGATGTAGCAAAAGTGATCACAATGCTCATCACAGGTCTTAGGGCAAGGATGCTTATATTTCTTGCTCATTGCGCACCCCGCTTCTAAGAGGGCACCACCGCGGCGCTGACCTGGTTGGTATCTCGCTCTCCCGGCTTCTCGAGATGATGCGATGGGGCAAGCACTCGGTTTTAGATTCCGGATGCATACAGTAAAAAATATTTCTCCCGCACTTTATAAATTCAGCGTTCATATACTTGCACTCACGACATATTTGCATCATCCCCGCACCTCCGATCTGAGCTGCTTGTCCTTGGCGGAAACGTGCAGCCGGATGATCTGTGCGTCGATCGGAAGGAAGCTGGTCACCGACTCCGCATTATCGATCCAGATCGGCACCGACTTCCCGGACGCCCGCCCGAGGGTGTTGATGATATCCAGCCCGGCGTTTAACTTTGCGGCGCTGTTCAGGTTGGTATTGTATTCAATGCCTTTGACAGTGGCTTCACAACAAGCTTTGATCCCACCGTTTTCTTGTTTTTTGAATAGCTGCCATCGAACAAGACGGAAAGCGCCGTTGACCTTTTCTTCAATATCTTTTGCCTTAGTCTGCACGAATTTCTCGGCCAACAGAAGGCCGTTATCATAAGTGGCCAGCATTTGAGCATATTCTTTTTCCTGACTTTTCAGCTCGGTGATGCGCTTGTCCTGCTGTTCAATAATGCCCTTTGTCGCCATACGCGCCTTTATGGCGTCGATATGGATATTGATATCATCAAGCTGGGCGGTAAGCTTCTCCACCTGCTTTGCGGCCACAGAGTCAACAGTGGAAAGATCATGCTGTGCGGCGGAAATCTGTTCCTGCAGGCGGCTGTATTCCGCCGTATCTTCAAACGGCGGCGGATCGGTAAACTGTTCGGTAACTTCTGTCAGGCGTTCTTCCGACAGCTTCAGGCTTTGCTGATCAGCAGCGATCTGCTGGCGGTATTCATCGGCATCAACCAGTAGATCATCCCTGGTCTTTGAAAGCTCCTTACCCTTGTTTTCCAGATTTTCCAGCTGAGTTGCGCGGTTCTGGTTGAACTGTTCCACCATTTCGTCCAGTTGATCCGGAGGATATTCACGGCCGCAGGTTGGGCAAATTCCTGTAGATTGATCGAATTCCTGGGCAGCAACCTCACTCCACTTTTCCCGGAGTTTTACAATTTCACTTTCAAGGCTGTCCGCCATGTGCTCAAATTTACTAGTGTCCGTCTGTTTTGTAGAAATTGCACTGCGCAGCTGACTAATTTTACTGCGAAGAGCGGACGCTTCTGTTTCCAGTGCGGTGTTGCCGACAGACGACTTCCGGATATGGGCCGCGCGGGCGGTGGAGAGATCCGCCTGCAGATCAGCAACCTTTTTACGTAGTGCGGCCGCGCTCTCGCCGTTGCGTACTTTCTGCAATGTGCTTTCAAGTTGCAGCTTAGTTTTGGAGAGCCGGAGCAGCTCAGGCCCATCATGTTCAGTAGGAAGATTATCAAATGGCTTGGCCTTTTCGGCCTCGTCGATCCGGCCGGGGATGTCATTAAGCTGCTTGTTGATTTTCTGTCGCTCAGCCTTGGTAATCTCGGCATAATCATCAACTGATTTCATCCCGATGTAATGCAGCAGCAGCTTCAGTTCCTCGTGGGCATTGATAATTTCCCGATCATCCACATCCGGGGCAAACTGCCGGATCAGCGTGTCCCGACGCTCGTCCCACTTCATTTTTCCAGGGAACATATCCGGATCCGTAAGTATCATGAAAAGTCTCTCATCGCAAAGGCCGGCTACAAAGGCGGTATAGTCCTTTTTGGGTTTTGGTACACCGTTAATAAAGAAATCTGTAGTATTGCCGCCGGATTCCTTTTCTGCCTCGCCGTTTTTCCGACTGAATTTTTCTTTATAAATTCGTTGCAAGGTGAAAGGCTTGTCATCATCTCCAAGGAAAGTTCCCTGAACAGAATAGTCCAGACCGGATGTCTTGTCGGTTTTGACACTAAATCCACTGGGGCCACTGTCGCTCTTGCCACCGGAATCTTTTCCGAACAAAAGCCAGAAATATGCATCCGCCAGCGTGGTCTTCCCAGTGGCGTTATCTCCGTATATGTCCATGCTGGACCCTTTCGGATCCAGCTCGTAATGCTTGATACCCTTGAAATTATCAAGGATGAGATTTAAAAGCTTCATTTTGCCACCCCCAGTGTGAGATCATATTGGGTGCCGTCCACCGTGAAAGAACATTCTGCCCGCCCTTCGGCGTTATTTGCGTAAGCAAGACCGACATCCTCGCTCATCTGATCGTTGACCAGTTTGATCATTAGGAGCATGGCCCATGTCATATCAACAGGCCCACAGGCTATGGACTGCTCCTGCAGGATATCGGATCCGGATTTTTCTGAAACCGGGGTTTCAGGCTCCAGCGATTCCGACGGCTCCGGGGTCTCTGGCTCCCGATCAGGCGGATCATGAGCCTTTATTGCGGGCGATGCTTTGGGGACAATCTTCTGCCCGGAAGGTAGACGCTGCATTTTATTTATAACCTGTTTGACTTCCAGCCCCATTACCTTGGCGATTTGTGGGGCCGTGTTGCCTAGCTTGTTCAGCTCGTTAAGCTGCTGAATCATGCCATCGGTCCAAAAAATGCGGCCCTTCTTTGAACCCTGAGGCTTTGGGGTGGGGGCAGGTTTGGGATGATCAGTCGCGGCCGGAGCGCCTCCCGAAACGCCCTCCCAATATGTACGGATTTCTGATTCAGGGACCTTAAAACCGACTGACAGCTTTTTGATTTCTGCATTTTTGTCAGCCGCTTTCCCAACGGCTACGCGGATTGTCATCTTCTGAATGTCATTCAGCATCCCGGTTCACCGCCCCTCTTGACGGAAATGTGAAGAACGGATATACTGGGGGTGTGTGATAGACCACTGTCCTTAACGGGACAACCCTCTTTGGGTAGGCCGCTTTCGGTGCTGATAACGCCGGGAGCGGCTTTTTCTGTCCTCTGTTGTACTGCGTCAACTGCAACATTGAGTAAATTAGTCATTGCCCCGTACTGGCTGATGTTGATGATTCCGAGCCCATGGATGCCAACAAGATATCCCCTTGCCAGCTGAGCTGTCTCTTTCGCCTGTGCAATCGATTTTGAGCCTGTAATGCTTTCGATCGTGTTGTAGAAAAGTTTGATTGCGGGATCCTTCAGATCGTTCATGCTGTTAATACCTCCTTTTTATTCTTTTGGGATAAAGGGTCCGCCTGGACGATGGAAAAAGTCTCAAGTGATATACGATTCTGGTTAACCGTCTCGGTGATCAGCTCCGCAAGAAACCGCTTGTCGGATCCGGCAAACTCAATCCGGCCATGCTCGCCCAGGTGATATTTGCGGATCGTATATCTCAGCGCCTGGTTATATTCAGCAAGCGGAAGATCTCCCTCAACATTTTTTAAGACCATCCTGTAGACCTGGACAGCAGCGGTACGCTCGCGCTTGATTGCCAGATATGTACGCCGGTCCTGCCAGACAATCAATCGGTAGAAACCCGCGGCAATCATAATTCCCACGGCCAGAACACTGCCGACAAGAATAATCGTGATAAATCCTTCAAGCATCTCTTTCCTCCCGGCCTAACAGCCTGTCCACTGAGACATCAAGGATGTCGGCCAGGGCGGCCAACTCAATATCGGTAGCGTTCCGAAGCTGACCTTCCAGTTTTGACAGACCGGATGAATTCATATCCAGACCGTATGCCTGAAGCTGTGCCAGCAGTTCCTTCTGCCTGAGTCCCTTCTCCTTTCGGGCCTGTTCCACTCGGGGACCGACAATATTGCGGGTGCCAAGGGCCTGCTTTCTTAATCTCATTTTTTAATTCCCTCCTATTTATTACTTACGTTTTGGAGCCTAAAACTTCAACAAATAAAGCAGAAATTTTTTCAAACGTGTTTGAAAGAGATTGGAATTGAATTTGAAGATCGCGGGCTATTTCTTCTGTCGACCGTTTCAGAGTACCTATCCGTTTCATGTTAACTGGAGTTGATAGCACCTTTTCAGAATTCGGATTTACGATGGTTGCCTTCGCCGCCTTGACCTTGTCGATCGTGATGCCGAGCTGACTGCGCTTCGCATAGACATCTGAGATACCGGCATTGAGCTGCCGTGCGATTTCCGAGTTGGTTGCGCCGGCGAAGGCAAGCGACTTGAGCAATTTCACTTTTTCTTCTGACCATTTCATCTTTTGACATCTCCTTCTATACTGACAATGACTCCGTTTTCCGGGTTAATGCCATCTTTGTCAACCATGTCTTTTTTCAGATATATGGTAAGGAGCTGACCATTTTCCTTGTTTTCAAAACGGTAACAGGTCTTGGTTGTGCTTTTAAGTCCAAATTTCAGTTTTATCATCGTTTTCTATCCTTTCTTTTACCACCGTTTGTGCCGATGGCGATCATGAATTTTTCGGTTTATAGAATCAGATACATAGCTGTTCAGACTGTTTTCCACATTCTTAGCAGCAGATGCTTTGAATTTCCTGCACACCGGGCTGCAATATGTAAATTTGGCCTTGTTAGGGCAACGCTGGCAACAGGCTGGGATCTCAATACTCCGCGCTTTCGGCAATCAAAATCAGCTCCTCGATAGATTTTTTGACCGCCCGCAGCTTCTCAAGACTCGTGTCGAACACAGGACGCTCCTCCGGAGTGATCTTCCCATCCTCAGCAATGTCCGAAATTCGCTGGGTGATTTCGTCGATGTCCCGGGTGACACGCTCAATTTTCATGGCGGCGCTCTCCAGATTACGAGGCTGGAGCCTGTCCACCCTACCGCAGCCCAATGGACACTGTTGAGAACAAAAATAATTCGGTAGCTCGGGTGCATTATAAGCGTTTTCCATCAGGTTGACTTCTTCAGGATGAGGAGTTATGTTGCCGAGCTCAATGTTTGCCAGGCGTGTCCGATCGATACAAACGACCTCCGCGGCACCTTCGCGGCTGTTCAACAGGTCATTATATGTCGCGGCTCTCATTCGTGCGGTATAATACGCATTCCCGGCCGCTTTCGTCGCTTTCTGCATATTGAAGAATCACCTCCATGTGATATGATTACTTACAGATGATCAGACTGATTATGCAAGATAATATTCAGTGACGCCCGCGCAGCTTGATCAAGGACACGCTGGTCATCTTCAGGCGTATTGTTGATATAGGCGGCATCAGAAATCAGGATGTGCGTATTGCCTATGTAATAGTCTTTGACTATGTTCCCCTCGATCGGAATCTTCGCAAGCATATTAATCACCCCTTGTATTGTATTCGTGCCGCGGATTGTCCTATGCGGTTTCTTTACGGTCGGAGAGAAACTTATCGATGAAGTACTGCTGACCTTTACCTGTTACCTTGGTTGTTCGATTCACTGTAACATGGCCGTCCGCGTGGGTAATGCTGGTTTCCTTAACCTTGAAAAGACTAAGCTCCATAGCTTTTTGTGTCGGAGCATTGTAATCGCTACCAGAGCGCCGAATCAAGTATCCACGCTTGCGAAGCCATTCGAACAGCCGGCGCTCTCCAATCTCAACGCCATTCTGCTTGAGAATTTTAGCAAGCTCACCAATCAGCACCGTAGAACCAGAAGCTGCGACCGAATCCGCAAAAAGGACTTTAGACTTGTCCCGTTCGATTTTTGCTTCAAGGCTATGCAAATTGTTATGGGCGATTTCCAAAGCCCGTGCCATAATTTTCTCGGGGCTGTTCCAGTCCCTTTCGATCTGTATGAAGTACTGTCGGGCCTGTTTACCACGCTCTGTGCGCTGGATCATGCAAAGTTCCTTTGCCATGTCGATGGTGAGCTGTGCATCCTGCGCTGGGCGGCCTCCATTACTTTCGGTCAAAAATGTCCGAAAGTCCGTTTCTTCTGTAAAGCCATATTCCGTCATGCGGTCGAACCAATGGCGAAAATCGGTTTTGACCTCCAGAAATTGATGCAGTTCTCTGGCGGAAACCGTGGGTTTGTCCGATTCATAATTAATGGGAATCAAATTGTTCATACATATTTCCTTTCTTAATTTATTGCTGACCAACCAACTCATCAATGGAACAACCGAGTGTCTTCGAAAGGCTAATGGTTACCGCCAAACTGGGAACTTTTGTGCCGGATTCAATATAAGAAATCATTGCCGCGTTAACTCCAACAGCCTCTGCCAATTGCTGTTGGGAAAGGTTCATCTGCTCTCGGAGCCGCTTTACATTGTCTTTTAAAGCCATATTTTCACCTTCTTTCTTGGCGTAGCTTGAAATATTAACTAACGTTATTGACTGATGGATTTAAAAAAGGTATCATTGAAAGAGAAATAAAACACAGATGACTTTGTGGCGGGAGGGATTCTCCATTCATCTATTTTTCTGCCCCTCTCGACTAACTGTGGTTATATAATATCTCATAATTATGAGATTATCAATAGCTAAATTTCATTATTATGAGATATAGCATTTTATACAAATGCTTTGAGGTGATTTTATGTTTTTTGATAGATTTAAATTTTTATGTAACGTTGAATCGACTACGCCAAATGGAGTTGGGAAAATCCTCAATATTTCCTCCGGAAGTATTACCGCATGGAAAAAAAATAAAATCACACCTAAAACAAGTACTATTCAAAAAATTGCTGCTTTTTTTAAAGTTCCTCAATCATTTCTTTTAGAAGAAAAGCCCTTTACTCAGTGGGACAAGCTAAAAGAAAACAAAGATAATGTGTTAGGAGCACTTTCCAGTTGGATTAACAATGAAGAATATACACAAAAGGTTCTTAATAATATTAATAACGATATAGATTTTATAAATATCGTGGATACATGGATAGCTGATATTACTTTCACTAACAACGGTGAAATCCATATGAACCCACGGATATCACAAGAAGCGATTCAAGAGAATGCCGATAAACTAATACCCGTGATACCTGAAAAAGTACAAAAAAATAAGCCCGTCACCGAAGGTGACAGGCTCAGGGAAGAAAATAATGAACTTTTTGATCAGCTGCCTACAAACAAAAAACAAGAGGCACTGAACTATTTACGGTTTCTTGTCGAACACCAAGACCAAGGGAAAGAATAAACTCCTTTTCGCGCACAAGCGACTGCTTGCTTGCAAGCGCAACCAGTCTTTTGAATTCATTCTTCATTTCAGCATCATTCATTCGATCACCCTCATATTCACCGCAGTTGCCGTACTATAAATTCGAACGCTTGTTCGGTAGCGATATTTGAATAATACATCAACTAATCCACGGTTGCAATATAAAATATCGACAAATTATAAGCATAAACTCCGATGTCCCAAGTTTGGTGCTACGAAATTGATGCCCATTGACATTTTGCTGCATATAAATCAAAATAGGAAAGTAGCGAAGGAGTTGAGATTATGAACGATAATGAATTATTACAGGCAATTAGCGAGATGATGGATAAAAAACTTGAACCCATTCAGCAGGATATAACCAAAATCAAAGTTTTCCTTGAAAATGATATTGATAAGAAACTTTCCGCTCTGTTTGAAGGTCATCAGTTGAACACCGAAAAACTCAATGATATTGGTGAAACCGTAGATGATATTGATGCCGCTATGATTGCAGTCGATATCGTTACCAAAGCAAACATAAAGGAAATCAATAAGCTAAAAACAAAAATAGGATAAAAAATAGGCCACCCACTGGTGCAAACAGTGGACGGCCAAAGGGATATGGATATGTACTTCTCTGAAATAATTATAAACTATTGTCAGATTATGTCAATAGTGAAAAAAGGAGAGGTTAATATGAAATGCTCAAAGTGCGGCACAGAATTTGACGCCAAATTTTGCCCGGAATGCGGAACTCCGGCCAATGCACAGGAAGGACAGCCAACACCATCAGTTCAGCCAATTTCAGCTGACCATGCCCCGAAGAAGAAAAAGAGAGGCGGACTTAAGGGAATCTTAATTATTGTGGGTGTTATCGTAGTTATCGGAATCATCGGTTCGGCACTGGGGGGAAAAGATAAACCCGCAGAAGCTGTTCCGGCCAGCTCACCGACATCCGGAGCCGCTTCTGAAATTGCATCCGCTCCAGCCAGTTCCGCATCAGAACAGACTGTCTTCGGAGTTAACCAGCCCGTAAAGAAAGACAACATTGAACTGACTGTAACAAAAGTTGAAAAATCGAACGGAAGCGAATATGACAAACCTAAAAGCGGAATGGAATTTGTCATCGTAACTGTCAAATACAAAAACGCCAGTTCATCCGATAAGCTTTCGTACAATCCATTTGATTTCAAAATGAAGAACAGTAAGGGACAGATCACAAGTGAAACTTTCACAACAGTGAATCAGGATAGCGCGCTCTCCAGTGGAGATCTGGCTCCCGGCGGAGAAATTGAAGGAACGATAGCTTTTGAGCAACCGAAAGACGACAAAGCCTTGGTTTTACAATATACAGGAAATCTCTTTAAGAGCGATTCTGACATTGATTTTAAGTTAAACTAATCAACTATTCCCCACGCCGTCATGACGTGGGGATAAATCTATCCGGAGGAAATCAAAATGGCCTATTGCGAATATTTACGTAAATCCCGTGCCGATCTGGAAGCCGAGGCCCGCGGCGAAGGGGAAACCCTTGCCCGGCATGAAAAGGCCCTGCTGGAGCTCGGCAAGCGGCTGAAACTGAATATCACTCAAATACACCGTGAGAAGATTATCTCCGGAGAAACCATTGCGGCCCGGCCGGTTATGCAGCAGCTGCTGTCCGAAGTGGAACAAGGAATGTGGGAAGGCGTCCTCGTCATGGAAGTGGAACGTCTGGCCCGCGGCGATACGATCGACCAGGGCATCGTCGCGCAGACTTTCAAATTCAGCGGTACCAAAATAATAACCCCGATGAAAACCTATGATCCAAACAACGAATATGACGAGGAATATTTTGAGTTTGGCCTCTTTATGTCAAGGCGCGAATACAAAACCATTAACCGGCGTCTACAGCGCGGTCGTGTCGCCTCTGTAAAAGAAGGCAAATATGTCGGAAATATACCGCCTTACGGATATGTCCGCAAAAAGCTGGAACATGATAAAGGATACACGCTGGAGCCGGATCCAGATCAGGCGCCCATCGTAAAAATGATATTTGATCTTTACGTAAACGGCGAGCGGCAGGAAGACGGCACCTTTGGGGATATGGGAACCTCAAAGATCGCGCGCAAGCTGAACGAGCTGAGGATCCCGACAGTCAAAGGGGATGCCTGGGTAAATGGTACATTGCAGGATATTCTGCGTAACCCGGTGTACATCGGAAAAATCCGGTGGAGCGCCCGGCCGCAGAAGAAAAAAATGGTAGACGGCCAACTTGTAAAAGAGCGTCCCAGGGCCAAAGAGGATGAAGTGGTTTTAGTGGACGGACTTCATGAGCCGTTAATCGATCTGAAGATCTGGGAAACCGCCCAGCAGAAGCTCCACGAGAATCCCACTCATCCATGCCCCAAGAACAGCACCATCGCAAACCCTCTCGCCGGCTTGGTTGTCTGTGGAATGTGCGGCCGCAGGATGGTACGACGCCCTTACACCAATCGTAGCTATCCGGACACGCTGATGTGCCCCGTCGCTTCCTGTGACAACATCAGCTCCGCGCTGGAGCTTGTGGAAGATCATATCCTTCAGGCGCTTCAGGAATGGCTTAACCAATATAAGCTGGCTTACGGGAAGCAGCCGGTTTCGGCATCACAAACGGACCTGAAGAAAAGGGCTCTGAAGAAAGCGCAAAGTGAGCTGAAGGACCTTGAAAAGCAGCGTGATAATATTTACGATCTGCTGGAAAAAGGGATATACACTACTGACATATTCCTCTCGCGTTCCCAGGGCATCAGTGAGAAAATAACAGAAACACAGAACCGGATCCAGCAAATAAACGCTGACATAGAGCGTGAAATCAGAACCGTGCAAAATCAAAAAATCATCATCCCACGAGCTGAGCGAGTATTGTCCCGATATCCGAAAGCAAAAACGCCGGCGGAAAAGAACGAGCTGCTGAAATCTGTAATTGAAAAGGTCGTCTATACCAAGACTATTAACGGACGCTGGCACGGAAAGCCGGACGATTTTGAACTGGTTCTGTTCCCCAAAATCACGGAAAATAATACTGAACACCGATAACCTTTTGGAACCTAAGAGCTTGCTCATCTGGAAATGGTCGGAACCATTGTCCACCAGCTTACCAGAAATCTGACGGAAGAGCAGATCAAAGAAGGGGGATTCGACGCATATTTCGTAAATCATACAACCGGGGTTTACCCCGCCGATTCCAGCGGATCTCCGTTCACCGCTGCTTATTTGCAGGTAAAAGGCGACCCGATCACCGATATTCACGAGGACCTTGCAGCAGAGCAGAAAGCGCGCAGCACCTATGACAATATCCTGCGCTTTACCGACGACCCGGACGTCCGTGACCCGATTAAATTTCTGCGCCAGCGGGAAGTGGTCCATTACCAACGCTTTGGCGAAGGTCTGCGTATCATTACCGATCAGCTTGATTCGAAGAATTTCTATGCTTTCAATCCGGCATTTGATACAAGAAAGTAAATTCAGGTATGATAATAGCCCTCCCAGCAGTCAGAATGCCGGGAGGGCTATTTTATCAAACGGAGTCTCTATTCCATTATCATTTTTGGAAACATAGCGATGAACGGGAAAGGAGGCACCTCTCAGGATAAACGATTCGTTCTGCCGGACAAAATCATTCATCATTGGCCGCCTGCACAGCTTTTCTGTTCATCTCCTGCAAGGATGGTCCCCTCCATTCTTATCATTTAAAATGGATCATTTTGTCGTACAAAAGGGCTTTTCTATATTTATCGCATGAAGTTTGGGATTGCAACGCAGTTCCGGAATAGAAAGCAAAATGCCCGCCGCGGGAGCAGCCGCGGCAGGCATCCTTTTTCTTTAAGATTTAAGCAACATTAATCGTAAGAAGAATATTGGCAAACGTTCGTTTTTCTCCCGTGAATATGGCAAGGCGGACGTCGGACTGGCAGCAGGCGTTATAAAACGCGTGCCGCTCCAGACCGCTTAGTTCCATTCCGCCGAGAAGTTCTTTGAATTCCCCGAAAATCGGCGGCTGTTCCCCCTCGGGGGTCATGACTTCCGCTTTTTCAAAATTGACGACTTCCCCCAGCACCTTCAGCACCTGAGTTACCTCCGGCATCCCGCTGGTAAGGCCCAGATAAACCTTGGCCGCACTTCCGCTTTTTGAATCGAGCGGATAGTTGCCGTCGGCAATCAGGATCTTGTCGCCGTGACCGCACAGAGAAAGAAGACGCATAATTTCCGGATGAATACAGGCTGTTTTTAACATGGCTGTTCCCCCTTATTTCTCGTTTTCTCTCAGGCTGCCCAGAGTTCCGCCCGGGTGCCACTTCACATAATCCTTAGGCGTGATTCCGCGGTTGACTTGGAGCACCACGCTCAGGCCCTGAAGGGCGACCATTTCCGCAAGGACGGAAAGGCGCGGCGCACGGTTCAGCGGGCCGCCCTCCTGTCCGACTCCGGCAAGCAGGCAGGCGTCTCCCTTTTCAGCGAGCCAGGACTCCGGATTTCCCGTTACGGAAATCACCTTGCAGCCGTTATTTTTGATGGCTGTGACCGTGGATTTCAGTTCCGCGGTTTCGCCGCTGTTGGAAATACAGATTACCACATCCCCGGCAACCAGCTGGCCGCAGGAGCCGTGCACGGCTTCGGTGCCGTGAAGGAAATAGGTCGGCGTACCGGTGGACGACAGCAGGGAAGCCATATACGCCGCGACATGGGACGGCTTGCCGATCCCCGTGATATGTACGCGGTTCCCGTTTTTCTCCGCATCCAGAATCAATTCCACCGCTTTTTCATATCCATCGCTTGTAATCGTCCCGGCAAACCCGTCAAATTCCTCTTTCGCCGCACTGACAAAAGCCTGCAAAGCCTCCCGGCTTTCTTTTTTAATCATAGGTATCTTGCTCCTTTGGGTTTATTTAAGGACTTCCAGCAGGGAAAAATCAAAATCCGTCCGATCTTCCTGCTTCATCAGTTCAACAACCTCCGAAAGGTGCGGCAGGGAAGGCTGAGCACCCATTCTGGAAACGGTCAGCGCCGCGGTATAGTTCGCGAAATGAAGCGCCTGCCAATGCTTCAGCCCCGCGCAGACGCCGGTGATAAAGGCACTGACAAAGGAGTCCCCCGCGGCGGTCGGGTCCTTTACTTCCACCACGTCGGCACACGGTTCATAGATAAATTCGTTCTGATTGGCAACCACGGCTCCCGCGCTGCCGAGCGTGATCACCACGTTTTTCACGCCCCTGGAAAGCAGGGAACCGACCGCCGCCTTCAGATCGTCCTGATTCACCCGGCTGCCTTCCCTGCGGATCTGAATGCCCGTAAGGTCGGCCGCCTCGTGTTCGTTCGGGGAGATATACGCCAGACGGGAAAGCAGTTTTTCAGAAAGCGGAGCGGACGGAGCCGAATTCAGCATCACGGGGACGCCCTTTTCAAAGGCATATTTCGCCACCAGCTCATTGATGCTCATCGGAATTTCCAGCTGCAGGACGACCATGTCGTACTGGCCGACCGCTTCCCTGAGGAAGCCGACTTCCCCGGGGACAATGGTCATATTGGCACCCGGGACAACAATAATCCTGTTTTTTGCCGCCCGGCCGTCACCGACTTCCAGCAGCACGTTTCCAACCGCGGAGGATACTTCCGGGTCGGTCGCCACAAATCCGGTATGAATGCCGGACTCTTCACAGGAGCCGATCAGCCGCTTTCCGAAATCGTCGTTCCCCACCTTGCCCACCATAGTGACCTCGGCGCCCAGCCGGGCCGCCTGCACCGCCTGGTTCGCGCCCTTTCCGCCGGGAGCGGTGCGAAAGCTTTTTCCCAGAACCGTCTCCCCGGAATTCGGGAATTTTTCCGTGCTGACAATCAGGTCCATGACGAAACTGCCAACCACCAAAATTTTGGGTTTCCTTTTCATATTTTTCCTCCCTACAGCTAAACGGCCGTTGCGGAACCGACTATGCTTTCACTTTTACACCGATGGAAGTAAGCGTGTCGATAAGAACCTTCTTCTCCTCTTCCGTGATGGGAGCGAGCGGTTTTCTGGCCGGGCCGACCTTGATGCCGGTAACCAGCTCGATGGCGGGACGCATAATGGAGTTGGGGAGGATTCTTCCGTTCTGGCCGCAGGATTTACAGAATTTATAAAGGGGCACGAACAGGTCCTTGGCCTTTTCATGATCGCCCGCTTCAAACGCTTTGATAATGGTTCTGATTTCGTGGCCGAAAATATGCGCGCCGCCGCTGACGACGCCCATGGCGCCCTGTACGATGGTGGGGAGCAGCATGATGTCGTCGCCGTTGAAGATAACAAAATTGGGATCGACCTTCTCGGTAGCGATAAAGTAGTCCGTGATCTGGGTGGGGTTGATGCCGGCCTCGTCCTTGATGCCGATGATGTTTTCGAATTCTGCCAGCCTTGCGACGGTTTCCGCTTCGATGTTAACCCCTACGAAAATCGGGATATTGTAGAGCAGGATATTGGCCGTTGTGCTTTCCGCCACTGCCTTGTAATGGTTGTAGAGGCCTTCCTGTGTGGGTTTGTTATAGAAGGGAGCGACCACCATGCACAGGTCGATGCCGCACTCAACCGCCTTTTTTGTCAGAGCAATCGTTTCCTTGGTGGAAGCGCAGCCGGTGCCGGCGATGACGGGCTTTCTTCCGGCGACGGTCTTCACCGCCGTCTCCATCAGCCTGACGCGCTCGTCAAAGGTCAGAAGGGAGGCCTCTCCGGTGGTGCCGGTTACAATAAAGGAATCGCAGAGGTCGTTGGCGATGAGGTATTCAATCAGCTCGGCATATCTGCCATAGTTGACTTCTTCGTTCTCATCATAAGGGGTCACCAGGGGAAGAAGAATCTGGCCATATTTCGCTGTAAACTCTTTTCTTGTCATTTTGAATAACTCCTTCTTTGTTTTATTGAACAGTCTTCCGGCATGGAGACCGTTTCGATAAATCATCAGCTTGTAAGATTGTCTGACGTCATAATTTCAGTATATACAAGAAAACAAAAATGTCAATCATTATTTCAAAAAAATAATTAGCTTGACAGATTTTTGAGCAATTTGTATACTGGTTGCATATTCGAAGCTAATGATACGGAGATGCAGCAAATGGAGCAAATCAAAAGAATTTCACTAACGGACACCGTTGTGGACACCATCAAAGAACAGATTATCATGGGAACTTTCAAAGCGGGCGAAAAATTCGCGCCCGAAGCAGTGCTGTGCAAGGAGCTGGACGTCAGCCGCCCGACCCTGCGCGAAGCGTTCAAAGTGCTGGAAGCCATGGGCTACGTGGAGCTGAAATCCGGCAAGGGTTCCTTTGTCGCCGACTGGAAAAAGAAGATCGAAAACAGCAAGCCGCTGTTTGTCGCCAACCGCGCCACCTTTCAGGAATATATCCAGGTCCGTCAGGGCATTGAGCCGATTGCCATGCGCCTTGCGGTAGAAAAGCTGACGGATGAGAAGTACCGGGAGCTGGAAGCGATTCACTCCGCGTTCGTCAGGGCCGTCGACAAAAAGGACGCGGCTCAGCTATTGCTGCTGGACGAGGCTTTCCACGAAGAGATCATGAAGCTGTCGGGCAACAAACTGCTCATCAATATCAGCAAGAGCCTGGTCAACCTGTTCCGCCAGTTCCGCGCTTACACCTTCTCCGACGGCGGAGTCTACAGCAACGCCCTCCCCTACCACACCGAAATTCTCAGGCAGATGAAGGAAAGAAATGTCGAGGGAAGCGTCAACACCCTGATCAGCCACCTGAATACGATCGAATCCGACATGCACGCGCTTTTGGGAACGATGATGTCGGAATAGGCTGCGGCCCGCGGAAAATTATTTCAGCGGCGGTCGATTTTCTCTATTGACAGACTTTGCATAGTAAAGTATAATAACCACAAGATTAATTGTCAGACAATATTACAATCATATTGTTATGCTTGTTGGCTGCCGCTTTCGGCATAAAGCGGGCCAGATCCGTCCGATGTCATGTGATTATGATATTTAGGAGGAAGTTCCAGTGGCAGAGAAGAAGCTCTACGGCATTATCGCTCCGCTCATCACTCCCTTTACAAAAGACGGCGAGCTGGATGAGGCACTTGTTGAAAAGGAAATCAAATTTTTACTGAAAGCGGGCGTTCACGGAATCAGCCCCGGCGGCAGCACCGGCGAAGGAGCCGCTGTGACCGACGAGGAACTGGTCCGCATGATCAAACTGATCCGCTCGATCGACAGGGACATTCCGATTGTGGCCGGAATTATCCGCAACAGCACCAGGGCGGCCGTCCAAGGCGCACTGGCCGCGAAGGCCGCGGGCGCGGACGCGCTGATGGTTACCCCGGTTTCCTATAATGTGCTTGTCCCGGACGACGAAGGCAACTACAGCTTTTACGAGGCTGTTTCCAAGGCGGCGGATTTACCGATCGTCATTTACAACGTCGTCCCTCAGAACACCATTTCCGCCCGCCTGTTCAGCCGTCTGCTCAACATTGAGAATGTGATCGGCATTAAGCAGAGCTGCGGCGGCATAATGGCATTTTACGAAATGAAGATGGTAAACGGCAGCCGCGGCAAAATATTCAGCGCGACGGACGACATGCTGTATTCCACCTTTGAGCTCGGCGCGGACGGCGCTATTTCCGCTATTCTGACCGTATTCCCCCAGATCTGTGTGGAAATGTGGAACGACGTGCAGAACAAAAACAACGCCCATGCTCTGGAGCTGCAGAACAGGATGTACGCCACCTGGCAGGCGATTGCCGGAAACCAGTTCCCCATCCGGATTAAGCACGCCCTCCGTCTGCTGGGCAGGAACCCCGGATATCCCCGTTCCCCGATCACCCATATTGCGGAGCAGGATCAGAAAAAAATTGAAACCTCTCTCAGAGAAGCCGGTTTTATCCAGTGATCCCACTCCCGGCGCAGTCCTTGCAAAATCTCCCCGTTCCATCTTGATCCCCGGATCGATCCTCTTCTGATTGATTCATAAAGCTCGCCTTTCGCATCCCGTGACCACGGCTTCGGCCATCCGTCATCCGATGCGGGGTGAGCTTTTTCACATGCCCCGTACCGCGGGCGGAACGTAAAACATCCCTCCCGGTAAACGGAAGGGATGTTCAATGCGTCGGAAAAACGGTTCAGACCTGACCGGCGGGTTACAGCATATATTTCAGGTTGGCGCGGATCGCCCCGCGGAGCTTCAGATCGTCTTTGTCGGTGGCGTTCAGGATATAATCCGTCAGCTTTTCCAAAGTCGCGGCGTCCGTGGAAATTCCGATTTCTTCCAAAGTGACCGGAACATGGATGCTTGCCAGGAATTTTTTGATCGCTTCGATCTCCTCCTGCGGAACCCCGTTGACCCCCAACTGAAGGGGGATCCCAAGGCCGACCAGCTCTCCGTGCAGATACCGGCGGCGGACCTCCTTATACATGCAGCAGACCGCGTCGTAAAAGTTATGGGCAAGGGCCAGCTGCTTGCCGCCGGTGGAAAGGTTGGAAACCAGCCCGGTAAGCATGATGTTGCAGCAAACGATGTCCTCGACCAGATCGCAGTGTTCCTTGTTTACGAAGGCCTCATAGGCCTTTTGCGCCTTTTCCAGATAGTTGTCGTAGGTGTATTTCGCAACGACCGTCGCGGCGTCGGTATTGGCGCGGTTGTTGGCGGTTCCCAGCCGGATCATGGTAAACATGATTTCCGGGTTCTTTGCCATTGCGTCCGCGATGCCGGAGGCGAAATAGCGCGGCGGGCAGTCGTCCTGGACGATCTCCAGATCGACAATGACCGCGCTGACCTCATGGTGCATAAACCGGCTTCCGTTGACCGACCCGTTTTCATTGTAAGCGACATAAAGGACGGCGTAGGAGGCGCAGGTGGCGGCGGAAGTGGGGACCGTAATGATCTTCACGTCCGTCAGGTCGCTGGCGGCTTTTGCAATGTCTATGGTTTTGCCGCCGCCCACACCGATGATAACGTCGGCGCCGCTCACGCGGACCTCCTGAGCGATCTGTTCAAAGCTTGCATCCACCGCCGGCCCGTCAAATGCCTTTACCGCATAGTCGACCCCGGCCTGCTGCAGCTTCGTTCCCATTTTCTTCATTACCTTGGCCAGCGTGGTTTCATCGCCTAAAATATAGGCTTTCCGACCGAGGGACGAAGCTTCGGCGCCGATTTCGTCCAAAGCGCCGTAATACTGCAGGTACCGCCCCGCGCCAAGTTGGATCGCTTCCCGATTATTCATAAATCCGTACTCCTTCTGTATTGTAACATTGTTCGTTGAGCATACTGACTGATATCAGACAATCTATGATTATAAAAATAATAGCATCAATCCCGGGAAATTTCAACCCTTTTGTGAAAACAGGATCGATAAATTCGGATTTATTTGTTAAAAGCCTCGTGCGCGGCCTCCGGATTGTCCCCCTGCACCAGCAGGGACATGTCTTCCAGCGCGATCAGGATGTGCGCTTCCATTGCTTTGGAAGCTTCGTCGGGATCGTGCCTGACCAGTGCCTGGATGATATCCTGGTGGGGCTTCACGGCGTGCGTGCGGTTTTCCGGAATGGAATACGAGTGGGCGCGGTAGGATCTGAGCGCATCGGAAATCTGCGCGTTAATGGTGATAAACAGCGGATTGTGCGAGCCTTTCGCGATCCCGTTGTGAAAATATTCGTCGTACATAATGATTTGGTTGATCTGTCCGGTATGAACGGCCTGCACAAAATTTTCCTGGATTTCCATCAGGCCGGCCAGCTCGCTGTCCGTCATATTTGTGGCGCAGAGCTTCGCCATCATCTGCTCCACCGCAAGGCGTACCTCCATGATGTCCGCAATTTTATAATTGTTCACAGAAAACCAGTTTTTCGCAATGCTGGCGGTAATGTCGCGCGGCTGAGCGACAAACGCGCCTCTTCCGTGCTGAATGTCCACATACCCCATTGCCTGCAGAATGCGCAGGGCCTCCCGAATAGTGGAACGACCCACCTGAAGCTGCTGGCTCAGTCCGTTTTCGGAAGGAAGCTTATCCCCGGAAGAATAGTTCCCGGTAATAATATATTCTTTTATGGCTTCGACCACTTTGTCCGTGATGGAAACCTTTGTGATTGGCTGCATACGGCAGAACACTCCTCTCAATATACAGGAAACATATTTGAAACAATTATAAAATGTTTGAAAGAAAAAAGCAACTAAGAACTTCATAATCTTAGGCCAAATTTGAACCTTTTGTCGGATCTCCTTACAGATGATTTCAAAATATTGCACATAAAAAAAATAAAAGATGAAAAATAAATATATAATTAACTTAAAAACACTCTTGACAGATGGAATTTACTCTCGTATAATACATATGTTATCAGACAATCATATGATTTTATGATCTTACAAATCTGCATGAAGGTCTTCGCGAATCCCATTCAGTATTATTTTAGGAGGAGAAAAAACAATGAAAAAGGTCGAAACCATGAGTGCACACGGGACAACCACCATCGGCAAGAGTTGGTTCAGAAAGATCACGGCTTTGGTAATGGCATTATGTTTGACATTTTCCTATGGGTGCGCGGGCAATTCACCGTCATCGGACGCTTCCGGCAGCCCGAGTACGGCAAATTCCGCTTCGGGGCAGAAGTTTGACGGAAAAATCACCATCGGCGTTTCCGCGGGTATCACCGGAAGCATTCCGATGGCGGGCGAAAGAACGCTGCAGGGTGTAAAAATGGCGGTTGAGGAGATCAACGCCAAGGGCGGCGTGCTGGGCAAGGAGCTGGCGATTGAGGTCGCGGACGACCAGTCCAATCAGAGCGTCGTTATCAACGCCGTCAACAAATTGGCCAGCAACCCCGACGTAGTCGCCATTATCGGGCCCCATCTGAGCGGCAGCGTCATGGCGGCCAGCGACACCCTGAAAAAGGCGAAGGTTCCGTTCCTGTCACAGGGAACCAGCCCGAAGCTGAGGAAGATCGGCAACGAGTATTTATTTAAAATCAGGCCCTGCGACGCGATTTCCGCGGAAGTCGCCGCCAAATACGCGGTGGAGGATCTGGGCGCCAAGAAGGTCGGCATCTCCTACAACAACAACGACTTCGGCGTGGGCGGCAAAGGGGTTATTGAAGAATACCTTACCAAAGTCGGCGTCCCCTTTGTTTCCGAAGGGCACAACTCCGGCGACAAGGACCTGACCGGCCAGATCATGAAGCTGAAAAACGAAAATGTCGACGCCGTGATTTCCTGGACGGACGACGCGGAATCCGCGCTGACAGCGCGTCAGTTCTACGAACTCCACCTGAACAAACCCGTGATTACTTCCACCGCCACCTCCACGCAGCAGGTTCTCGACCTGATCGATGAGAAGGCCGTCGAGGGCTTCTACAGCGTATGCGATTTCGTAATTACCGACCCGTCCGAGGAAGTACAGGATTTTGCCAAACGCTTTAAAGAGAAATACGGGATTGCCCCGGACCAGTACGCGGGCAACAACTACAGCGTCACCTATCTGATTGCGGACGCGATCACCCGCGCCGGCAAAGCCGACAGGGAAGCAATCCGCGAAGCCCTGGCAAGCACCAAAGGATTCCCGGGACTTTCCGGTACATACACAAACGACAGCAACAACGAGTTGATCCACGAGTGCAAGCTGGTTCAGATCAAGAGCAAGGTTCCTCAGGTTATCAAGACGATTTCTGTCGACGTAAAGTAAGTGCAATTCCCGCCTGTTGTTGCATCTTGCGCCGCAGCAACAGGCGGATTTTTTATGACAATATGGAAAGAAGATGAAAAAACAATGATAGAAAGCGTCTTGCAATTAATTGTCAGCGGCGTTGCTATGGGCTTTATTTATGCCCTGGTCGGCATCGAATACACTCTGGTGTGGAATTCAACCGGTCTTCTGAATTTCAGCCATGATAAATTCATCATGCTGAGCGCCTATATCTTTGCGGGTACCTTCGTAATCAGGATGGGCCTTCCCCCCGTGATCGGGGTCATCGCGTCCCTTCTGATGATGTTCCTTTTCGGCGTGCTGGTGGCGGTCGGGATTTTCAATCCCCTGCGCAGCATGGCCTCCCCTATTTTCGCCGTTATGGGCACCGTCGTGCTTGGGCGGATCCTCTCGGAAATGGTGCGCCTGATCTGGGGCCCCATTCCCTTCACCCTTCCGAATTATCTGACGGGAACCTATCAGATCGGAAACATTATTATCGGCCGCGTCAACGTCTGGATCATTGTCATATCGTCTCTGCTGGTCGCCGCGCTGCAGATTTTCTTCAAGACGACCAAAACGGGAAAGGCCATGCGCTGCGTACAGCAGAACAAAAAAGCCGCCACGCTGATGGGCATTGACGTCAGCAAGAACATCGTGTTCACCATCGTGCTCAGCTCCCTGGTATGCGCGGTCATCGGCATGCTCGTCATCCCGCTGTTCACGGTGGACACCGCCATGGCGAATATGATCGGGCTCAAGGGCTTTTCCTCCGGCGTCATCGGCGGCTTCGGCTATCTGCCCGGCGTCATCGCGGGCGGCGTTTTCCTCGGCGTCCTGGAAAATTTCAGCACCATCGTGCTTCCGGCCGTTTACAAGGACTGTGTCGGCTTCGTGCTGATGATCATCTTCCTGCTGGTCCGTCCGTCCGGCATTTTGGGACACCGGAAAAACCTGCGTTAGAAAGGAGCATGCCGGATATGAAAAAAGTTAAAATTGCGCTGATGGCCCTGGCAATGGCTTTGCTCATTGCATTCCCTCTGTTTGACAGCAATCTTTATCACCAGCAGCTGATGAATCAGGTGTTTGTCAATATCATCGTGGTCATGGGCCTGAACTTTATTACCGGTCTGACCGGCCAGATGAATCTGGGCACGGCGGGCATTTTCGCGCTGGGCGCCTACGGCTCCGCGCTGACGTGCACCAAGCTGGGCACCCCGGTCTGGCTCGGCTTCCCGATTGCCATTGTGATCGGCTTCCTGATCGGAAGAGGGCTCGGCTACCCCAGCCTGCGTGTAAAGGGCGTCTATCTGTCGCTGACCACGATCGGCTTCAGCGAGGTCGTCAGGCTGATCCTCACCAACGCCATCGATTTTACGGGAGGCTCCCAGGGCGTTCAGAACATCCCTTTCCTGAATCTGTTCGGGTTTGAATTCAACACGCCGTTTAAAATCTATTACCTCTATTTCGCTCTTACCATTATAATGGCCATCGCGGCGGCAAGAATCGTTTCCTCCAAATGGGGCAGGGTCTTCAAAGCCATCCGCGACAACAGCGACGCGGTGGAAGCGTGCGGAATCGACGTCGCAAACCTGAAAATCCTTGCCTTCACAATGGCGGCCGTCTACGGCTGTATCGGCGGTTTCCTGTATACCCACATGATGGGCTACATCAATCCGACGGCGTTCAATCAGGACCTGTCGGTAAACTACCTTGTTATGATGATGATCGGCGGCATCGGCTCCGTAACGGGAAACATACTGGGCGCCGTCATGGTAACCCTTTTGCCGGAAATCCTGCGCTTTATGCAGAATTATTACTGGCTGATTTTCAGTATTATCACGCTGATTTTCGCAGTGTTCCTGCCGTACGGCATCGTGTCGCTTTTCAAAAAATCGGAAAGGCAGGAAAGGCATTTCGATATATTCCATTCCATTAAGAAAGCCCGGGAAATATGGGGAGGAAGGATCGCCAAATGAAGACAATATTAAGAACTGAAAATGTTGTAAAAAACTTCTCCGGGCTGGTCGCGGTACGCGATTTGTCCTTCGAAATGGCTGAGCGGAACATCCACGCGCTGATCGGGCCGAACGGTTCCGGAAAAACCACGACCATCAACATGATTACCGGCACTTTTCCGGTAACGAGCGGCCGGATTTTCTATGGGGACACCGAAATCAGCGGAATGCCCACCCACCAGATCGCCCGGCTGGGGATCGGAAGGACGTTCCAGAACCTGAAGCTGTTCACCTCCATGACGGTAATGGAAAACCTGATGGTGGGCGGCCACCAGATGATGCCCGCCGGCATTCTCCGCTTTCTGGTCGATCCCGCCAAAAGCAGGCAGGAAGAAAAGCAGGTGGAGGAAAAAGCAAAGCAGGTTCTGGATTTTATCGGCATGTACGACCTGAAGGACGAAAAAGTCTCGTCGCTGCCGTACGGACGCCAGAAAATGACCGAGCTGGGCCGCGCGCTGATGATGGACCCCAAGCTGCTGTTCCTCGACGAGCCCGCGGCCGGACTGAACCCTTCCGAGCGTGTGGAGTTCGTCAATATCATGCTGAAAACCTTCGACCTTGGCATCGACCTGTTCTTGATTGAACACAATATGGACGTCGTCATGAACATTTGCAGCCGGATCACCGTTCTGAACTTCGGTGCAAAAATCGCAGAGGGTACGCCGGATGAAATTAAGAACAACGAGGAAGTCATCAAGGCATATCTGGGCAACAGATACCAGTCCGAGAAAGCCTAAAGGAGGAGGTTGAACCGTGCTAAAAATTAATAAGATTGACGTATTCTACGGGAAAGTACAAGCCCTCTTCGACGTTTCCATGGAGATCAACGACAAAGAGATCGTGTCCATCATCGGCGCCAACGGCGCGGGAAAGTCCACGCTGATGAAAGCGATCGCCGGGCTGAACAAAGCCAGCAGCGGCTCCATCGAATTCATGGGCGAGGAGATCGGCAATGTCCGCGCCCACAAGATCGTTCACAGGGGAATCGTCTATGTGCCGGAAGGCCGCGAGGTTTTCCCCGAAATGTCCGTGCTTGAAAATCTGGAAATGGGCGCATTTAACAGAAAATTCTCCAAAGCGGAGCTGAACAAAAACATCGAGGAATCCTACGCCCTCTTCCCTCGGCTGAAGGAACGCTCCAAGCAGCTGGCGGGCACCCTCAGCGGCGGCGAACAGCAGATGCTGGCCATTTGCAGAGGAATGATGTCCGATCCGAAGCTCATTATGTTCGACGAACCTTCTCTGGGCCTTGCACCGGTTACCGTCAGCGAAATGTTCGACGCGATCGTAAAAATCCACGAGGTCCGCAAAATCCCCGTCATCATCGTAGAGCAGAACGCATTTATGGCCATGTCCATTTCCGACAGGACCTATGTCATGGAAGTGGGCCACATGGTGCAGTGCGGAAACAGCCGGGAGCTGCTGAACAGCCCGACGATCAAAAAAGCGTATCTTGGCGGATAAAGGAAAGATGGTGCATTATGAAACTGATCCGTTACCAGTTTGAAGGAAAAACAGAATTCGGAAGCCTGGAAGAACAGACCGTCCGCCGCCTGAAAGGCGATATCGGGAGCGGCTTTTCCGAAACCGGGGAAACGGTTCCGCTTTGCCGGGTCCGGCTTTTAAGCCCGGTCATGCCGGGAAAGGCAGTCTGCATCGGGCTGAACTACAAGGACCACATTGCGGAATCCGGGGCAAAAACGCCGGAATCGCCGGTCGTATTCCTGAAACCGAGCACTGCGGTGATCGCGCCGCGGCAGGAAATCGAGTATCCCGCCATTTCCTCCCATGTGGATTACGAGGGCGAGCTGGCGATCGTGATCGGGAAAAAGGCAAAACAGGTCGAAAAGGAAAACGCGGCGGAATACATATTGGGATACACCTGCGCAAACGACGTCAGCGCGCGGGACTATCAGCCCGCGGACGGGCAGTGGACCATCGCGAAGGGGTTTGATACCTTTCTGCCGCTGGGCCCCTGTGTTCAGACGCAGGCGGACCCCGCGAATCTGGAAATACGGACCTATCTGAACGGCCGGCTGGTCCAGCACTCCAGCACGTCCCAGCTTCTGTTTCAGCCGTATGAGCTTGTCAGCTACCTTTCGCAGGTCATGACTCTGGAACCGGGGGACGTCGTTCTGACGGGAACCCCCTCCGGCGTAGGACCCATCCGTCCCGGCGACACGGTGGATGTGGAAATCGAACAGATCGGACGGCTGACAAACACAGTGAGAGCCGCCCAAATGCGATAAAAAAACCGGCAGTGAGGGAGTGAGGATATGAAACCGATCCATAAGGTGTCTGTGACTGACCAGACAGTGGAAAAACTGAAAGAGCTGATCCGGACCGAAGGGTACCAGATCGGCGACCGGCTGCCGACACAGGCGGAAATCGGCCTGAGCCTGAACATCGGCCGTTCGGCGGTCCGGGAAGCGATCCGCGTGCTGGAGACGGAAGGAATCGTAGAGGTGCTGTGCGGCAAAGGCGTGTTCATCATCAATCCCGTCGGAAACGAAAAGCAAAACGCCGAGGATTGGTATGAGCAGAATAAAACGAGAATCACCGACTTTGTCAACGTGAGAGGCGCAATGGAGCCGCTGGCGATCAAGCTGGCGATGGACCGGGCGACTTCCGCGGACATGGAAAAAATACGCGAGAAGCTGCTGGCGTTCGAGCGGGCGGTGGAATCGGGCGACCCAAGCGTCATGGAAACAACCGATTATGAATTCCACAAGGCAATTCTGGAGACAAGCCGGAACCAGTTTATCCTGAACATCATGGACAATATCAACTGGCTGCAGCGGGAGCTGCGCCGTGAGTCCTTCAAAAGCCACAGGGAAGGCCTGAACGCGCAGGAAGGACACCGCAAAATGTACGACGCAATGGTAAACGATCAGGTGGAAGCCGCCGTGGAGGAGATGAAAGTCCACGTCGCCAATTCGCGCATCAATTACCTGAAAATGCTGAAGAATCTGCAGCCCGAAAGTATGAAAAAAATGCTGTGACAGAAAAGCCTTATACAGATTGAATGCATCCGGCTTTCGGCAGAACCGGATGAAATAAAAAGGAGAGTTTCGCAATGAAAAAACAGGAAATACAGGATATCGCCCCCGGCCTGGTCAGGGGCGTAGACGTCCAGATGCCCGGGGCCGCGCAGGTTTACCGGGAAAACTGGTTTGAGTGGAGAGCAACGACCCTGCGCGCCGGCATGAAGCAGAGCACACTGGCAGGCGGCGTGCTGAACATCTGGAAGCATACGCCGGTTTTTGCGGAGCTGGAGTACCACGAAGACTGCGAAATGTTCTATTTTGTGCAGGGGACCGCCATCATGCCGTTTGCGGACATCAAGGACGGAAAGATCGACATGGACAGCGTCCAGCTCGTCAGGGTTCCCGCCGGCACGCAAATCGTCATCCATCCCGGCAAGGCCCATTTTATCGCCGTGGCGCAGGACGACACGCCGGTTACGATCATTGTGGCCAGCCCCGCAATGGACGCCCCCCGCCTCAGCCCCGCGGAGCCGCTGGAGGGGATCATCGAAATTGGAAAGCTCCTATAATTGACATACATTTGAAGTCACATCCTCTTCCATGCAAATAAGGAACGACCCCCAAAGCGGACAGACAGCCACTGTCCGCAGAGGGGGTCGTTCCTTTGCCGCCGGAGCGGTTATTTTTCCGGCGGAGCCCAGCCCGCGGAAGCGGACCTTCAAGGCTCCGTCCCCTCGATTCTGTCGATCAGCCGCAGGGTTTTCCGATCCTCCTCAAAGGTATACCGTTCCCTGTTTTTTCCGCCGGTTATTTTATCGACAAAGATCCTGAGCTCCTTCAGATAAGCGTTTTCCGTATTCGTCTCCGCGTATTTTCCCTTTCCGGGCACGCTGGAGCGGATCTCTATTTTCTCCGTCCTTTTTTCCTCTATATTGTATCGGTACAGACTGTCCGGCGTTCCGTCCCAGGTAAGGTGCAGCTTTTCCGAATAGACCAGAAGGTTCCGTTCCGCCTTTCTGGACACCACGTCCACGATCCAGATTCCCTTGTTCCCGTTTCGATGTTCCAGCACAACGAAATAATTATCGGGGTACCCGAGCTCCAGCGAGGAGAGACGATCCTTGAAAACCGTAAGCCGCCTTATTTTCCCAAAGGTATGCAGGACCCACGGCAGTTCCGCCGCAAAAATTTCCCGGCAGGCGTCGGTGCGCGGGTCGCTCACGGAAAAATCGCGGCAGCTTTCCCACGGATGCCAATCCGGCAGGTACCGGCCGACATGGTACCGGTAATTCACCCTTTCCCGCTGCTTCAGAACACAGTCCCTGATTTTTTCGATCTCCCCCCGGTAAAGCAGGGCGGAGGATAAAAACAGCTTGACCCGGTGCTCTTTTGCGGCCCGCAAAATCTCCTCATACCGGTCCGCAAGCAAATTGATTTCACTGAAAATGTGCAGCCCCTTTTCCACGCAGTCCAGAATGACGGCGCCGTGGCTGGCCGGAGAAGTACAGACCAAAGCGGCGTACGGTTTTTCCCGTTCGATCGCCGTGGAGGCATCCGCATAGGCGGGGATATCGAAAAGCGCCTGTGCCTGTGCTCTTCTCTCTTCCCGGATGTCGGCCCCGCACACCGTGATGCCGTCAAAATGATCTAAGAGCAGTCCGATCCTCCTTCTGCCCATGGAGCCCAGACCAATCACCAGAAGCTTCATCGCAAATTTCCTTTCTGCATGCCGGTCGTAAAATCCGCTTCCGCCTAAAACTCGGTTTCTTCGTCTTCCGCTATTCTATAATATATTCCGCCACCTAAAAAATAGAAGCAATTCCCGTGGAGAATGTCGGCGTTTGCGAAATGACCTGAACCCCATATGAAAAGGTAAAAAATCAAAAGAGTATGCAAAACCCGCCGTCGGGAGCAAGTCCCGGCGGCGGGTTTCCATACGGTTCAGGAATCGTTCAGAGCGTGGTAAGCAAAAATTCCAGACTGCCCTTCAGCGTATAACCGCCCATCCCCGCGGGGATAAAGAGGCTGTCTCCCTTTTGAAGCGGAACCGGCGTTTCTTTCCCGCGGCAAAGCGTTCCTTCGCCGGAAACACACAGCAGCGACTGAAAGCTGGAGGTGTCGGCCGCCATTGCCGTTTCGCCGGAAAGCGCAATCCGGGATACGGTAAAATACGGGCAGGACGCGAGCAGCGTTCTGACGCAGTCCCCGTCCCTCACCGGTTCACCCTGCGGCTTCGCCGGGCGGACGGGCCGTTTCAGCCGCGTGACATCCAGCGCCTTGTCCACGTGCAGCGCGCGCGGTTTTCCGTCCGCGCCGACCCTGCCATAATCGTAAATGCGGTAGGTCGTGTTGGAATTCTGCTGGATTTCGGCGAGGACGATCCCAGCGCCGATCGCGTGAAGCGTTCCCGCGTCGATAAAGAACACGTCGCCCGGGTGGACCTCCACTTTATTTAACACTTCCGTCAAGGTCTGATTATGAATTCGCCCGGCGAATTCCTCTTTGCTGATTTCCTTCCGGAAACCGTAGTAAAGATAGGCGCCCGGCTCGTTTTCCAGAATATACCACATTTCCGTCTTACCGTATTCGCCCTCGTGCTCCAGAGCGTATTCGTTGTCGGGATGAACCTGTATGGACAGACGGTCCTGCGCGTCGATCAGCTTAACCAGCACCGGGAACTGCTCAAAACGGCCGCAGTTTGTCCCCAGAATCCCCCGTCCTTCCTGCGCGATCAGGTCCTTCAGCGTCATTCCGTCGAAGATTCCCCCGGAAATCACGGACAGCCCGTCCGGATGGCAGGAGAGCATCCAGCTTTCCGCCAGCTTCTGCGCGGCGCTTTGCTGGCGGTACTCCGTCCTGAGCTTTGTTCCTCCCCAAAGATAATCCTTGCAGGGAGCAATGAGTTTCAGCGGTCCCAAATCAATGACCCCTTTCCGTTGTTGTCCCGGCCTTTTACGCATTACAGAGAAACCCTGCCGACGAATTTTTCCATCCGGGTAAACGCTTCCTTTACGTTTCGGAGCTGCGTTCCCAGATTGATGCGGATATACCCTTCGCCGTTGCCGACAAAATTGTTCCCGCTTTCCACCAGCACGCCCGTTTCCTTTGCAAGGCGGCGGGTAAAGGTGTCGCTGTCCATCCCCGTTTTCCGAATATTCACCCACAGCAGATAGGAGGATTCCATCTCCATGCAGGACAGCCGGGGAATCCGGGTCCCGATGGACTCGCGGGCGTAACGATAATTTTCCCCAAGGTAGCCCATCAGCGCGCGGGTGTATTCCTCGCCCTCGTTGTAACAGGCAATGAGCGCGATGATACCGAACACCGTCGGCGAAGTGATGGAATTTTTCGTCAGCCGGCTGCGGAAGGTTTTGCGCAGCTCGTCATTCTCAATGATGGCGTAAGAGGTTTTCAGGCCACCTAAATTATACTGCTTATTCGGTGAAGATAAAAGGATAACATTTTGAAAAAGTTCCCCGGTTTCAACGGTGGAGGTATAAATCCCGTCAAAAATCAGCCCGCTGTGGACCTCGTCGGCGACGACGACGGTCCCGTATTTCCGGCACAGGGAAATCAGCGTGACCAGCTCTTCCCGGCTCCAGATCCTGCCGGAGGGGTTGTGAGGATTGCAGAGCAGATACAGCTTCGGGCGGTACTGTTTGAGCTGCTCCTCCATTTTTTCAAAATCCATCCGGTAACGGTTGTTTTCCACGACCAGCTCGTTTTCGATCACCTGCGCGCCAAACGCGGCCGCCGCCCGCGCAAAGGGGTCGTAGACCGGCGTGCTGAGCATGACGGAATCGCCCTTCCGACAGAAGGCCTGCACCGTATAGTGCAGAGTGGAAACCGTGCCGTAGCACAGGGTCAGCCATTCCTTTTTCGGGGAAGCGTGATGATGCCGTTCAAAGTAACGGATCACCGCGTCGTAGAATTCTTCATAAACATAGGTATAGCCGAAAACGCCGATGTCCACAGCCTGATGCAGCCTGTTCAGCAGCGGCTCCGGCGCGCGGAAATCCATATCGGCAATCCACATGGGAATATAATCGTCGCCGACCGGACCGAAGTGCTCTTCGATTTTCGCTCTGTCCCATTTGCGGCATTTTTCCGCGTAGCGGTCGGGGAAAAGGTCAAAATCCGTCATGGCTGCCTCCTGTGCGCAAAATCCACGGTAGAAAGGTAAGCGGTCCGGTCCAGACTTTTGATCAGCTCCGTCAGCAGAAGCACCGCGTTGTCCACATCGGCACAGCTGCCGATGGACCACGGGCTGTGGCCGTAGCGAAGCGGGATGCCGAGCACGGCGCACACCGCGCCGTCGCGGGTCAGGTGCGCCTGGCCGCCGTCCGTACCGCCGTTGCTGAACATGTCCTGCTGCAGCGCAACGCCGTTTTGGTCGGCGACCTTCTGAATATGGTTCAAAAGGCGGGAGGAAGGCACCATGGTCTTGTCGTAATGCAGCAGCATGGGACCGTGCCCGATCTGCCGGTTGTTGGTGTGGTCCCTGACCAGCTCGTTTCCCCAGCAGGCGACGTCCAGCACGATCACGATATCGGGCCGAATCCTGTACGCGGAGGTCTTTCCGCCCCTTAATCCCACCTCTTCGCTGGACGTAGCCGCCAGATACAGCTGGTTCGGAAGCGGGGTGTCCGCCAGGCGCTTCAGCGTTTCCGCCATCACGTAGCAGCCGAGCCGGTCGTCAAAGGCCTTGCCCGCGAAGGTGCCGTCGATTCCGTATTCCTGACATTCGCTGCTGAAGGTCACCATATCCCCCGCGCGGATTCCCAGAGAAAGGGCTTCTTCATCGGAAACGGCGCCGATATCGACGACCAGATCCTTCACGTCGCCGTCCGCGTACACGGAATTCAAAACGCCGGGGATTTTACGCCCGGATTCCGTTGTGACCCGGACCCCCTGCATGAATTTGGAGAAGGTGCGGACGCTCCCGACCGGAATGACATGGAGCATACCGATTTTGCTGACGCTTCTGACGAGAAAGCCGACTTCGTCCATATGGGCGCACACCATGACGCGCGGACCCTGCGCGTCCCCCTTCTTATGGAAGATGGCGGAACCCAGCCTGTCGAAATCGACTTCGTCAGCAACACCCTCCAGCTCTTTCAGCAGGATGCTTCTGACCTCGTCCTCGTGCGAGGCGACCGCGTCCGCGTTGCTCAGTTTTTTTACCAGTTCAATATTCATTGCTTACTCCTTATCTGCAACAATCAGCTGCCTGGGCGAGCGGGTCAGCACCCGGGAGCCGTTTTCCGTTACCAGCACATCGTCTTCGATCCGCACGCCGCCCAGCCCCGGCACATAGATGCCCGGCTCCACGGTCACGACCATCCCGGCCTCCATGCGCGCTTCCTCCGTGGGGGAAAGGCGCGGGTCCTCGTGGTCGCTGATGCCCAGCGAATGGCCCAGGTTGTGGCCGAAATACCCGCCGTACCCGGCTTCTTCAATCACCGACCTGGCCGCCCGGTCCGCATCGCAGAAGCGGGAGCCGGCGCGAACGGCTTCTATCCCCTTCTGCTGGGCCTCCCGGACGGTTTCATAGATTTTCCGCAATTCGGGCGCCGGCAGCTTCCCGACCGCGAACGTGCGGGTGATATCGGAGCAGTACTGGCCCACCTTCGCCCCAAAGTCAAGGGTGACAAGGTCGCCGGCTTCCAACTGTTTGGCGCCGGCCTTGGCGTGCGGCATGGAGCCCCTTACGCCGCTGGCGGCAATGGTGTCGAAGGATTCCTTCATCGCGCCGTTTTGCTTCATAAAGTAAACCAGTTCGTTTGCGACTTCGTCCTCGCGCATACCGGCCCTGACAAAGCCGAGAATGTGCGCGTAAGCCTGATCCGCGATGGCGCAGGCTTTCTGTATGGTCTCAATTTCCTGAGCGTCTTTGACCGCCCGGATCGGATTGATATTGACGGGGACCAGCGAAGCGCGGAGCTTCTTTTCCAGCGACCGGTACCGGTCGTAGGACAGGTCGTCGCCTTCAAAACCGACGGTACGGATATTTTCTTCTTCAAGAATCCCGTTGATAAGCAGATCGCAGGTCTTTTCCCCGGTCATCAGAAGGACCTGTGCGTCCCGGTTGTTCTGCCGTACTTCCTCGTAATAGCGCGAATCCACAATCACATATTTCTGCTTCTGCGTAATCAGCACATAGCCCGAGGAGCTGTACAGCCCGGAAAGATAAAATTTGTTGTGGTAAGAGGTGCACAGCATTGCCTGTGCGCTGCAGCCCGCCAGAAGCGCGCGGCATTTTTCAAGTCTGTTCATGTTTTCTCCTGTATGATTTAAGAAAGGAGTACGAAACGTACCCCTTTCTCTCAGCTCCTATGTAATCAGTCGTTGGAGTCTACTTCCAGCTTGCCTTTTTTAATCAGATTGTTCCGCGCGAAAATAACGATCAGCGCGGTGATGACCGCTCCGATGGCGATTCCCGCAATATAGGCGGCGATATTGGAGATCAGCGGCCATGCCCAGACAGCGGATTCCGGGAACCACTGGACGGCGCCCATGGCGACAGCGGAGGTACCGCCGACGATCGCGCCGATCATATAGGCGGGGATCGTGACGGAAGGTTTCTCAAGGGCGAACGGGATGGAGCCTTCGCTGATGCCCATGAAGGCGAGGAACATAGCGGTTTTGCCCTGGGGATAGAACTGCTTGTCAAAGACATGTCTGCCGACAACCAGCTTGTCGATGATCGTCGCAAGGCCGAGGCCGATGGACGGAACGACAATGGCGATGCAGCGCGCCGTAATCGGCAGCAGCTTGTCGGTCGTAAAGCTCAGCGCCACAAATCCCGCGGCCTTGTTGATCGGGCCGCCAAGGTCGATGGCGGTCGCCGCGGAAATCGCGATGGCGTAGCCGTAGCCGCCGGCCGCGCCCGCCGCGCCCAGAGCCGCTTTGATCCAGGAGTTGATCAGTCCGCCGAGCGGGGTAACGACATAGTGCATACCGAGCATCACGCCGGCGGCCGCGATAATCGGAATCAGGAAGGTGCTCTTGAAAGCAAGCATGTTGTGGCTTACCTTAATGGATTTATTCAGCCATTTTACAAAATAACCGGCTGCGATCGCGATCAGGATCGCGCCCAGGAAGGTGGAAGCAACCGGGGAATTGGCTTCCCACTTGCCGTCCACAAGGCTCAGGATGGAAGTCGGCTTGGTAGCCATCAGGCCGCCGATAAAGCCGGCCGGGAAAGCGAGCTTGCCGCCGATGGAGTTCGCCATGAAGGCCGCGAACATCGGAATGGCAAAGCCGAACAGGGTTCCGCCGAATTCCGCGGTCAGATTGGCAAATTTCAGCAGGCCGATGGACGACCCCGTGTATTTCCCGGAGTTCATCGCGTCGACAATGCCCATGGAGGGATCGACCCCGAGGATGACGTAAGGAATCAGCTGGGAAAGCGCCAGGATCAGTCCGCCCATGATCAGGAACGGAATCATGTTGGAAATACCGGTCATAACATGTTTGGAAAGCTCTGCCCAGACACTCTTTTTTTCCGGTGCGGGGGCGGTGGAACCGATGTTCAGCTTCGGACGGTCGGCTCCGCCGTTGACTGCGCTCTTTTTGGTAATTGCCATTTTAACTCCTCCTCAAAATAAATTATGTAATTATTGTGCTTCCGCGGAAATCATTTCCTCGATTTCCCGAATGGTGCCTTTGGCGTTTTTGATGGCGTCCTGCAGGCTGATTTCATACACGTCGTAGTTGTCGAAACGGTCGTTGTTTTCCGGCGTGATCGCCACGGCCTGAATAATAATGTCGGCCTCTGCAAGATCCTTCGGGGTAAGCGCGTTCTGGATCCCGTCCGCGCCCTGCGTTTCGACCTTCACCTCATACCCCAGCTCCTTCGCCGCTTCCTCCAGGGACTGCGCGGCCATGAAAGTGTGGGCCAGACCCATTGTGCAGGCGCACAGGGCCGCCAGTTTCTTTGCCATATTCTGTTCCTCCTTCTTAACTTTGAATCGCTTGATTGATAATACCGAATATTTCATCGGGATCACATGAATGGAGCAGTGATTTCTGAAACTCCGCGTTGACCAGCTTTCGCGAAAGCGCGGAAAGAAGCTTCAGGTGCACCGTGCCGCCCACTTTCTTTGGAACCAGCAGGGCGAGAACCGCCACGGTCGGTTCGCCGTCCATGGACGGCCAGTCGATGCCGTGCTTTGTCTTGACCACGAGCACCGATGGCTTCAGGACCGCGTCGCAGCGCGTGTGCGGAATGGCGAACCCGTCGCTGAAGCCGGTGCTGTCCACGTTTTCACGCTCCATAAAGCCGTCGACGGTCGCCTGTACGCCGGAGCTGATACCGAACTCCACCGCCTTTTCGGCGATGAAGGTGAGGCATTCCTCTTTCGTGGAAACGTCCGCATCCAGCAGGACGTACTCCCTCTTAAAAACGCTATCTTCCTGCATATGTGTTCTCCTTCAAAAAGAAAAATGATTCATAAATTCGTCGTAAGAAGAGGAAGCAATCAGTTGGTTTACCCGTCTGATATCCTTTACGCATCCGTACAGCTGACGGAACATGGACGCGTTGGCGCTGTCGGCACTGTTGAAGCTGATAAAGAACAGCAGCTGAACGTTCTCCTCCCCCCATTTAATCGGCTGCTGTAAAATTCCGATCCCCACCACGGAAGGCAGCTCCCCCTGAAAGATGGTGTGCGGAACGGCCACCAGATTGCCGATGTCCGTGGAAGATTTCTTCTCCCTCATCTTAACGGAATCCAGCGTACTTTTTTGAATGAGGCCCATCGCCAGCATTCTTTTTCCAATCTCTTCAATCGCCTCTTCCCGCGTCTGCGCCTGAAGCCGGAAAAATGCTTCCGGACGGAACATGGCGGCGAGGCCGGGCTTTTCTTCCCCGCTGTGATAAAGGGCGTCCCTGATCCGGACGATACAGTCGCTGCCCAGAAAATCCTCGATGACCACCAGAGGGATATCGCTGTGATAGCCGTCGATATCGACGGTGGAAATAACAATATCGGGATCGTGCGCGAGCGCGCTTTCCAGATAGTGGATCGGGTACACGCCGGCAATTTCAAGCTCCGGGATTTCCCTGCTGATCCGCTCGGTAATCAGCTGGCTTGTGCCGATTCCGTAGCTGCACAGAACGACTGCCTTTTTCCGGCTGTTCATCCTTTCATGGAACGCGCCGAAATGCATGGCGAGGTAGCCCAGTTCGTCTTCGCCTATGGTTACGCCGTACTCCTTTTCAATTTTCTGCGCCAGAAAGATCGCGTAGTTCATCTCGATCGGATACTTCTTTTTGATCTGGCTGAGCAGGGGATTTTTCACCGGGATCCGGCTCTCCATCCGCTCCAGAAGAATTTTGATGTGTACGGACAGGGATTCGGTCACTTTTTCGTCGGCGGAATAGTCGGAGCCGGAAATCAGGGAGATTTCCCTGATCCGGTCCTTTACAAAGTTGTGGATATGGTCTTCCACATTTACCTTATCCGCTTCAAAGCTCTGGATCACGGGGCCGGAAAGCGCGGCAATATATTGAACCTCTTCGTCGTTCAGCGCAATGCCAAAGGACTTCGCGAGCGGGTCCATCATCTGACGGATCACCTGCAGGTGATACCGGCGCACGTTTTTCGGCAGCGAAAGATCGGTCAGGCGGCAGCCCTGCCTTGCGCGGGAAAAGGAAACGGCGATGCGCATGGACAGATTCTGAATATCCCTGTCCGCGGCGACGACGTGAATCTTCTTCAAGTGCTCCAGCACGGTACCGTCGATCTGCTGGTACTCGTCTTCGCTCAGATTCGGCAGATTGACCTGAAAGCTGCTCTCGTTGTTGAATCCGATATCCGTCAGCAATGCGCGGATGTTGATCTCCCCGCCGTCTATCAACAGTCCGTAATAGGGCTTTGAAGACAGCTCCAGACTGTATTTGTGGAGATAATCCTTAATGGACGGCATCATCTTGTTTACGGTGGAAGGGCTCAAATGCACGCAGCCGGAAAGCGTTTCTATGGTGACGGGCTGTGACTGGATGATCGTCAGAAGAATGCTTCTGACACGTTCGGCGCCGTCTTCGTAGGACTCGCCGCTCAGCAGCTTTTTCACCGCCCTGAGGTCGCCTTTCAGCTCATAGCCCACACCGCGCTTTGAAACGATTTCCAGCCCGTCTTCCTTAATTTCATCATTGATGATTTCAACATACCGTTTGGCGGTACGGGAGGAAATATCGATCAGCTTGGCAATGTCCTCCGCCGTCAGGGGAGTCTGCGTCTCGCTGAGATGTTGTATCAGTTTGATTTGAATTTTCGTCAGCATCCAATCACCTCGCTTTTATTCTGATCTCACCGGTCAATTCTATTATAACTTTTTATTTGGGAATTTCCTTATAATCTTTGACATGGGATGGTGCCACTGGAAACAAATTACTGTCTATCTTGTATAATTTATGTGTCCGGTTCTTGAATTTCCGGCGGTTTCAAGGCTTCTTTGCCTGTGCGCCATCCGATGGAAATACGAAAAGAGCGGAACCGTACAGGCAGGAATACGGAGGATATCATTCCCCAAAATAATATTTCAAGGTTGTCCGCGCACGGAACGCGGCTTCGCCGAAAACAGCGGAGGTTGCATTTTATTGCGGGTATGATATCATAGTAAGCAGTAAAAAAATCTACGCCGCGGCGTAAATCATCAAGGGGAGTATTTCTATGAAGCAGTTTACTTATACCATTACGGATGCCGAAGGAATCCACGCCCGTCCGGCCGGGCTGCTTGTAAAAACGGCGGCGGCGTTTGCTTCGGACATTCAGGTAGTCAAGGACGGAAACGCGGCAAACGCCAAAAAGATTTTCGCGGTCATGGGGCTGGCCGCCAAAAAGGGTGAGACAGTAACCGTTACCGTGGAAGGCGGCGATGAGGCAAAAGCCTTCGAAACGCTGCAGGCTTTTTTCAAGGCCAATTTATAAGCCGGAAACAAACAGCACCCCAATCGTTATTCAGTATCTCTGTCTAACGATTGGGGTGCTGTTTTATTGCTTTTCAATTTTCCAAAAGCCACTGCCTGTACCGCAGAAATTCGCCGTCCTCCGGACAGAGCTGCAGCACAAAGCCGACGCGCCCGAGCAGGCTGCGCCGGTACTCCTCCGGCTCCTGCGCTATGTTTTCATGGGCAAGATGGGACTCCCATCCGTATTTCCGGATATAGTACAGCTCCCGGCGGATTTCGCGGCGGTATTCCCTGGGGGCCTGAAGCTTTTGGTTCGCCACTACCCCGGTGATCTTTCTCCGCTGTCCGCGATTTAAAATCCGCGTCTTCCGGTCGTTTAGGGTGAACCCGTTTTCCGCCAGAACGCGCCGCACAAAATCGATGAGCGCCAGCGGATTGAAGGCACCGGAAAAAGTCATATCGTCGCTGTAACGGGTATAGGCGATCCCGCATCTGCCGCAATACGCGCTGATCTGCCCGTCGATCGGCCCGAAAACCAGATTGGAAAGAAGGGGACTGGTCGGCGCGCCCTGGGGAAGCGAGCCGCCCCGGGTACAAAAACGCGCAAAATAGAAGCTGAGAACACTGTTGTAATTTCGATTTTCAAAAGAAGAACGGTCATCCGCATTGAGATAATGGCACCCAACGCAGGACGAAACCTCCAGCGCCCGGTCAACGGCGCGGAATACCTGCGCGAAAGAAATGCTGTCAAAAAAAGCATGGATGTCCAGCTTGACCACCAGAGGCTGTCCCAGATGAGGCCGCGCGTTGTCCAGTACTGATTTTCCCGGCAAATAAGCGGTCACACAGCACGGCCCGGCGGCGGGCAGCAGCCCTAAAATGCCTTTCTGAACCCTTCTGAGCGCGCGGTTCGGAACACAGAGCAGCCGCGTGCCGGCTTCTCCTTTCGGCAGCTCACGAAGGGTGTAACAGCCGCACCGGTATTTTTCACGGGAGAGACGCAGAAGCTGGTAGTAGCACCGGTAAAACTTCCGCTCGTCCCGGTTATGGTAAAGATATCTGCAAAAGTCTTCAAGCGTATGAAGCATGGTCGCTGCCTCCTGCCGCAGACCCGGCTGATTTTTTAATAAGCGGAAAAGGCACAAAATTCTCCTTCGGAATGCAACCGCAGCCGTGTTTTAAAATACATGAAGTGTATATGGTTACACGGTGAGGATTGCTTTCTGCGCGCGCAGCGCAGGTCCGTCTGCCCTTTCGGGGGCGGCGACTCGCCGTCCTCCTGCGAAAAAAATCCGCAGAATCTGCTGCCGTTTCCGCTTATCCTGTACTTTACCACATCGGACCGAAATAATCCAGCCCACCCCCGATTTTTTGTCCCCGCCGCCGCTCTTACTCCTTTTGCTCCCGTTTTTCCGCGTCCGGCCCGGCGGTCACGATTTTTTTACACACCTTCTCCAGTTTGGAGTAATACGCCCGCGGAATGCCGCCGTCGGTGATAACGCAGTCAAATTCGGAAAGATCGGCGTACCGGGTCAGATACGTCTGTCCGAATTTGGTATGGTCCGCCAGAAGGTACTTCCGGTTTCCGGCGCGGAGCAGCGCCTTTTTTACCAGGGCATCCTCCGGTCCCGGCACCGTTGCGCCGTACTCCAGACTGCACCCGTGCGTACCGGCAAACACCTTGTCCGCCCGGAAATTCTGAAAAAACTCGGCGGTCATTCCGCTGACGGCTCCCGCGGAAACCTCGTTGTATTCCCCCGGGGCAAGAATCAGCCGGATTTTCGGGCAGCTTCCCAAATATTGGATCACCGGCCACGAGTTGGTAATGACGGTCAGCTTTTTCTCCTGAATGCATCTGGCGATTTGCAGCGTCGTGGTTCCGCAGTCAATAATAACGGTATCCCCGTCCTCGATCAGCCGGGCCGCTTCGTACCCGATGGCCCGCTTCCGGTCGGTAAGCTGGCCGGATTTCACGGAAAAGCTCGGCTCGATCGCCGTGCGGGTATTTAAGTACGCTCCCCCGTAGCTGGTGGTCACAAAGCCCTGCTTTTCAAAAAAAAGCAGATCCCTGCGGATCGTCATGGCGGAAACATGGAACCGCTCCGCCAGATCATTGACCGCCACGGAGCTCTCCTTTTGCAGAAGCTGATAAATTTCCATTCTGCGCCGCGCGGCACTCATTTCCATTGTCCGAACCTCCCTTTTCCTCAACGCTGTTTTGTCAGCCGGATATTCATCATAAAACACAAAATATTGTTTTTTTATGTTCTGTTAGTATGATTCTACCATCATTGGAAGAAACCGTCAATCCGGGCCGTAAAAAGCGGCGGCAGTCCCAGCGGTCAGCTTGCTCTTTCCGGGGATAGACGATTTTACCAGTTTCCACTTCGATTTTTCAGTGAAAATTTATGTATGCTGACAATTGACGAGTGCCATGCTTATTACTATAATGTTGTAGATAGAACTGTATGACATAAAACAGTATTGCAAATCCTATTGCGCATAAAAAGGAAGTGCTGTATGGAAAAGATGAAGATCGGGCTGGAGCTTCGCTCGCTGAACAACATGATCCGGCGTTATTTCGAATTTTCTTCCCATAAAAATGAAATCGAAACCATCACCGGAAACAACGGGTGGATTATCGGCTACCTTGCCGATAATGCGGACAAAAATATCTATCAGAAGGATCTGGAGGATCACTTTACCATCACCCGCTCCACAGCGTCGAAGGTGCTCAGCCTGATGGAACAAAAGGGCCTGATCCAAAGACAGGCGGTCGCGCAGGACGCGCGCCTGAAAAAGATCGTCCTCACGGAAAAAGCATGGAAAATCAAAGGGCTCATGCGGGAGGACGCCGAGAGGATGGAACGGACCCTGACAAACGGATTTACGGATGAAGAAGTGGAAACGCTGTACTCTTACCTGCAGAGGATGAGGGCAAACATATCCGATATGAATCCTGCTCTTTCCTGACATAGTAAAACGTTAAGGAGATTTTATATGATAAAAAAGCTTCTCTCCAGCGTGAGAGAATATAAAAAGGATACCCTGCTTGCCCCGGCATATGTGACCTTCGAGTCGATCATGGAAATCGTCATCCCCACGCTGATGGCGTATCTGATCGACTACGGAATCAATCAGAAAAGCATGCCCAATGTTCTGTGGATCGGGCTTGCGCTTCTTGTCTGCGCGATGGTCTCGCTGCTGACCGGCGTTCTTGCGGGCCGCAGCGCGGCGATCGCCTCTTCGGGCTTTGCAAAGAATTTACGGCGCGACATGTTCTATAACGTGCAGAAATTCTCTTTTTCCAATATCGATAAATTTTCGACCGCCAGCATTATCACCAGGCTGACCACCGACGTCACCAATGTGCAGAACGCTTACCAGATGCTGGTCCGCCTCGGGGTGCGGGCGCCCATGATGATCGTGTTCGCATTGATTTTTTCTTTCCGGATCGACGTCCGTCTTTCGCTGATCTTTCTTGCGACGATCCCCGTGCTCGGCGTCGGCCTCTGGCTGATCATCTCGCATGTCCACCCGGTTTTCGTACGGGTATTCAATACCTACGACAAGCTGAACCGCATTGTTCAGGAAAATCTGCTCGGCATCCGGGTCGTCAAATCCTATATCCGCGAAGACCATGAGGAAGAGAAGTTCGCGGGTATCTCCCAGTCGATTTTTCAGGATTTCACAAAGGCGGAAAAGAGAATCGCGTTCAATATGCCGCTGATGCAGCTTTGCCTCTATGCCAGCATGCTCTTGCTTTCCTGGTTTGGCGCCAAAGAAATCATCGCCAGCAACAACAATCCCGTAATCGGGCTTTCGACAGGAGAACTGGCCAGCCTGATCACCTACGCCCTGCAGATCCTCATGAGCCTGATGATGCTTTCCATGGTGTTTGTCATGATCATTATCGCACGCGCGTCGGCGGAGCGTATTGTGGAAATCCTGAATGAGGAAAGCGATCTCAAAAACGGGGAAAACCCCGTCTGCACAGTAAAGGACGGTTCCATCACCTTTGAAAACGTCACTTTTACTTATTCCAGAAAGGCCGACAAGCCGGTCCTTGACGGGATCAACCTGTCCGTCGCGTCGGGTGAGACGGTCGGTATCCTCGGCGGAACCGGTTCCTCGAAATCGAGTCTTGTTCAGCTGATCCCGCGCCTTTACGACGCCACGGCAGGAAAAGTAACCGTCGGCGGCGTTGACGTAAGGGATTACGATATTGAATCGCTCCGCAATCAGGTGGCGATGGTGCTGCAGAAAAACGTGCTTTTCTCCGGCACGATCAAAGAGAACCTCCGCTGGGGCAGCGCGGACGCCACGGAGGAAGAAATGATCCATGCCTGCAGGCTCGCCCAGGCCGACGGCTTCATCCGGGAATTTCCGGACCAGTACGACACCTATATCGAGCAGGGCGGCACCAACGTGTCCGGCGGGCAGAAGCAGCGGCTGTGCATCGCGCGGGCATTGCTGAAAAAGCCCAAAATCCTGATCCTGGACGATTCCACCAGCGCGGTCGACACCAAGACCGACGAGTTGATCCGCCAGGCGTTCCGAAAGGATCTCCCGGACACGACGAAAATCATCATCGCGCAGCGTGTTTCTTCCGTTCAGGACGCAGACAAAATCGTTGTGCTCGACGACGGAAAAATCAATGCGGTCGGGACGCACGAGGAGCTGCTCGGGACCTGTGCCATTTACCGGGAAGTCTACGAGTCTCAGAACAGAGGAGGTGTTCTCCATGAGTAAAATGCCGTCGAAAGAAGACCCGCAGGCATACGGCAAAGCGGCGGGCGGCAGGCCCCCGATGCAGCGTTTTAAGCCGGGTACGATCAAAAGGCTGCTCAGCTATATGTCCGGTTACAGGATCCGGCTGATCCTCGTTTTTCTCTTCATCCTGGTCAGCGCGGCCACGGGCGCGGCGTCCTCCCTGTTCCTTCAGACCCTGATCGACAAGTACATCGTCCCCCTGCTGGGCCAGGCGTCCCCCTCCTTCACCGGCCTTTTCAAAGCGGTGCTCCTGATGGGCTCGATCTACCTGATCGGCGTGCTGTCCACCTTCCTCTATAACCGGATGATGGTCATCATTGAGCAGGGCACGCTGAAAAGAATCCGCGATGAAATGTTCACGCATATGCAGAGCCTTCCGATCCGATATTTTGACACGCATACGCACGGCGATATCATGAGCCGCTATACCAACGATACCGACACGCTGCGCCAGGCGATCTCCCAAAGTCTGCCGCAGATGTTTTCGTCCCTTGTTTCCGTAACGGCCGCCTTTTTCTCCATGCTTTATCTCAGCGTCAGCCTTACCGCTGTCGTCGCCGTGTTCGCCGTGATCCTGCTGAAGGTGATCAAGGCTCTTGTGGGAAGAAGCGGAACCTTCTTCGTGAAGCAGCAGCAGGCTCTGGGCGACGTCAACGGCTACATTGAGGAAATGATCAACGGGCAAAAAGTCGTAAAGGTTTTCTGTCACGAAGAAAAAGCCGGGGAAGATTTCGACAAAAAGAACGGGAACCTCTGCTACTGCGCGACCGAGGCGAACAAGTACGGCAACATCACCATGCCGGTGGTCGGCAATATGGGCTATATGCTCTACGTGCTCCTTGCCGTCATTGGGGGCGCGGCGGGAATCGCGGGAATTCCCAATCTGAGCCTTACCGGGGTCCAAGCCCTGACGATCGGCACGATCGTATCCTTCCTTACCCTTTCCCGCAGCTTTATCAACCCGATCGGCCAGATTTCCATGCAGTTCAACATGGTGATCATGGCGCTCGCCGGCGCGTCGAGGATCTTTGACCTGATGGATGAGGAAAGCGAGCGGGACGACGGATACGTCACCCTGGTCAATACGAAAACAGAAAACGGCGAAATAAAAGAATGCAGGGAACGGACGGACACATGGGCGTGGAAGCATCCGCACAGCGACGGAGCGGTGACCTACACGCCGCTGCAGGGAGACATCCGCTTTTACGACGTGGACTTCGGCTACGAAGAAAACAACGTCGTCCTGCACAACATCACGCTTTACGCGGAGCCGGGCCAAAAGGTCGCCTTTGTGGGCGCGACCGGCGCCGGAAAAACGACGATCACCAACCTGATCAACCGGTTCTACGACATTGCCGACGGGAAAATCCGATACGACGGAATCAATATCAATAAAATCAGGAAAGCCGATCTCCGCCGGTCGCTCGGCATCGTTCTGCAGGACGTGAACCTCTTTACGGGAACGGTGATGGACAACATCCGCTACGGCAAGCTGGACGCGACGGACGAGGAATGCATCACGGCCGCAAAGCTTTCGAACGCCGACGGATTTATCCGCATGCTTCCGCAGGGGTATCATACCGTGCTGGAGGGCGACGGCAGCGGCCTTTCGCAGGGGCAGCGGCAGCTGATCTCCATTGCCCGCGCGGCGGTGGCCGACCCGCCCGTCATGATTCTTGACGAGGCCACCTCCTCCATCGACACCAGAACCGAAGCCATCGTACAAAAAGGCATGGATGCGCTGATGAAGGGCAGAACGGTGTTCGTCATTGCGCACCGCCTTTCCACCGTGCAGAATTCCGACGTCATTATGGTTCTGGAACACGGCCGCATCATCGAGCGCGGCAGCCACGAACAGCTGATCGGCGAAAAGGGGAAATATTATCAGCTCTACACCGGCGCGTTTGAACTGGAATAAACCCGGCCGTCCGGCTTGGGCGTCAGAGCGCACCGGTCAAGCCATGCAAATATCGCTGAAACAACCGTCAAACTGGAGGATCACACATGCTCAGCAATCACGGATTTGACCTTTGGTCGAATCGTTACGATGCTTCCGTAAAGAGCGCAGAAGAAAGCAAGCGGTATCCTTTTGCCGGGTATACGGCCTTAATGAACGCGATCTATGGAACGATCATGAATCAAGCCCCTGCCAGGGTGTTGGACATCGGCTTCGGAACCGCTGTGCTGACTTCTAAACTGTACGATCACGGCAACATCATAACGGGAATCGATTTTTCAGCCGGAATGCTGAAAATTGCCCAGTCCCGGATGCCGGACGCAGATTTATTTCAGTGGGACTTTACACATGGGGTTCCGCCTGCTCTCAATCATCAGAAGTTTGATTTTATCGTTGCTACGTACGCCCTGCATCACCTTACGGATGACGCCAAGGTCAATTTCATTGCCGAACTCCTTGATTTACTGGAGACCCAGGGCTCCGTTCTCATTGGCGACGTTTGCTTTTTCACAAGAAACGACCTGCTTCTGTGCAAAGCATCCTGTGGTGACAATTGGGATGATGAAGAAATCTATTTCGTATTCTCGGAATTGAAAGACCAGCTTAGCACGGCCTGCAGCCTAACTTTCCAAAAGTTTTCATTTTGTTCCGGTATCATAGAAATTCAAAAAAATGTTTGATTCCCCTTTGCCTGCAGCATTTCCAGTTAATTCTGCAACAAGGTTGCGTTTCTCCCGCAAACGGAAATGGAATTGCTATTGCTCCTGCGGAAAGCAAAGCCCGTGAAACGACAGCCGCCGCCACCCGTGTAAACAGGTGGCGGCGGCTGATTGCGCTCTTATCAAAGATTACATTTTGTCGTGGCAGGTTCTCGCGATGACGTCGAGCTGCTGCTCCCTCGTCAGGTCGATGAATTTTACCGCGTATCCGGATACGCGGATCGTAAAGTTCGCGTATTCCGGTTTCTCAGGATGCTCCATCGCGTCTTTCAGCTTTTCGACGCCGAAGACGTTGACGTTCAGATGATGGGCGCCGCGGTCGAAGTATCCGTCGAGAACATGCGCAAGGGTCTCGCTCTGTTCTTCCCCGGTATGCCCCAGCGCGCCCGGGCTGATGGTCTGCGTATTGGAAATGCCGTCGAGCGCATACTCGTAAGGCAGCTTCGCGACGGAGTTCAGGGAGGCGAGAAGCCCGTTCTTTTCCGCGCCGTAGGACGGATTCGCGCCCGGCGCCAGCGGCGTCCACGCCTGTCTTCCGTCCGGAAGCGTGCCGGTGTTTTTGCCGTAAACGACATTGGACGTAATCGTAAGAATCGAGGTCGTAGGCTCCGAATCACGATAGGTATGATATTTTGTAAGCTTTTTCATAAAGGTCTTCAAAAGCCATACGGCAATGTCGTCCGCGCGGTCGTCGTCGTTTCCGTAGCGCGGGAAATCGCCTTCGATCTGAAAGTCCACGGCCACGCCGTTCTCGTTGCGCACGGGCGTTACCTTCGCGTATTTGATGGCGGACAGGGAATCGACCACGTGGGAGAAGCCTGCGATACCGGTTGCGAAGGTTCTTCTTACGTCGGTATCGATCAGCGCCATTTCCGCCGCTTCGTAGTAATACTTGTCATGCATATACTGAATCAGGTTCAGGACATTGACATAAAGCCCCGCAAGCCAATCCATCATGACGTCGTACTTCGCCATCACGTCCTCATAATCGAGGACCGCCGAGGTGACGGGCTTGTAAGCGGGACCCACCTGCTCGCCGCTCTTTTCATCCACGCCGCCGTTAATGGCGTACAGCAGACACTTGGCAAGGTTTGCGCGCGCGCCGAAGAACTGCATTTCCTTACCGGTCTGTGTCGCGGACACACAGCAGCAGATGCTGTAGTCGTCCCCCCAGACCGGGTGCATCACATCGTCGTTTTCGTATTGAATGGAGCTGGTTTTTACGGAAATGGAAGCCGCGTATTTCTTATAGTTTTCCGGCAGCCTGGAGGAATAAAGGACGGTGAGGTTCGGTTCCGGGGCGGGCCCCATATTTTCCAGCGTATGCAGGAACCGATAATCGTTTTTGGTCACCATGTGGCGGCCGTCCATTCCAATCCCCGCCGTTTCCAGCGTAGCCCAGACGGGGTCCCCGGAGAACAGCTGGTTGTAAGAGGGGATGCGGGCGAACTTTACCATTCTGAGCTTTAACACCAGATGGTCGATCAGCTCCTGCGCCTCCGCCTCGGTCAGCGTTCCTTCCTTCAGATCGCGGTGGATATAGACGTCAAGGAACGTGGACACGCGGCCGACGCTCATCGCCGCGCCGTTCTGGCTCCTGATTGCCGCCAGATACCCGAAGTAAAGCCACTGGACGGCTTCTTTCGCGTTACCGGCCGGCTTTGAAAGATCGAAACCGTACGCCGCCGCCATTTCCTTCATTTCCTTGAGGGCCCTGATCTGGTCGGAGAGCTCCTCTCTCTGGCGGATAATGTCGTCCGTCATGATCCCGGACCCGCAGTAAGAAAGATCTTCCTTCTTTTTTGCAATCAGGTGATCGATGCCGTAAAGGGCAACGCGGCGGTAGTCGCCGACGATACGCCCGCGCCCGTAGGTGTCCGGAAGCCCCGTGATGATCTTGTTGTGGCGGGCCTTCTTCATTTCAGGCGTGTACGCGTCGAAAACCGCCTGGTTGTGCGTCTTGTGGTAATCCGTGAAAATCTTGTGCAGCTCGGGATCGGGCGTATAGCCGTAGGTGGTGCAGGCTTCCTCCGCCATCTTGATTCCGCCGTAGGGCATGAACGCCCTTTTCAGGGGTTTGTCCGTCTGCAGGCCCACGACCTTTTCAAGGCTTTTGTCCCCGCTGTCGATATAGCCCGCTCCGTAAGCGGTGATACCGGAGACGACCTTCGTCTCCATATCCAGTACGCCGTCCTTCGCTCTTTCCTGCTTCTGCAGCTCCTGTACCTTTCCCCAGAGCTTGTTCGTCGCGTCCGTCGGTTCCGCCAGAAAGCTCTGGTCCCCGTCATATTGTGTGTAATTATCCTGAATGAAATCTCTCACATTGACGTCGTCCGTCCAATGCGAGCCTTTGAAGCTTCTCCATTCCTGTCTCATCGTATGACTCCTTTCTGAAATAGCGCGCAGTCTTTTCTGCTGTTCCGATGTTCTGCCTATAGTTTAGCGGATCTGCTCCGCCGATTCCTTGATTGTAATCAACAATTCAGCATTTTCTATTGCAGGGTTCCTCCGCTTACGGCACAGCGTTTCCCTGCTCGTCCGAAGCGCCGCTTTCCCCACGAAGAATCCGTTCGGCGTTTTTTACGCGCTCCGCACCGGGCGACTTTACCCCTTCCAGAGAATACGGGATGCCAAGCTCCTTCCATTTGTATTCCCCCATGGCATGGTAAGGAAGCACCTCGATCTTCTCCACATTTTTAAGCGTGGCGATGAACTCCCGTGTTCTGCGCAGATAACCGTCGTCGTCCGTAATCCCCGGAACAAGCACATGCCGGATCCAGACGGGCTTTCCGATATCGGACAGATACCGGAACAGATCCAGAATATTCTCATTCGGCTGGCCCGTCAGCTTTCGATGCTCCACGGGGTCGATATGCTTAATATCGATTAAAAGAAGATCCGTGTACCGCATCAGCTCCCGGAATTTTGAAAAAAACGGTTCTTCCCTCGTAAAGGGCTGCCCCGCCGTATCGATCGCGGTATGGATTTTGCGCGCTTTGGCTTTCTGAAACAGCTCGAGAAGAAAATCGATCTGCAAAAGGGGTTCCCCGCCGCTGACGGTAATCCCGCCTTCCTTTCCCCAATAGCCGCGGTACCGCTCCGCCTGATCCAGCAGCTCGTCCGCCGTGCGCAGATCGCTGGAACGGGGGTCCCACGTATCGACGTTGTGGCAATAACGGCAGCGCATCATGCATCCCTTTAAAAAGATAAGAAACCGGACTCCCGGACCGTCGACGGAACCGAAGGATTCCGTAGAATGAATTGCTCCTCTGATCATAGTGCCTCTTCCTTTCTGGTGCTTTCAGTATACTCCCGCTTCTGCTCTTATTCTTTGATCAGAATCAAGTTTTCAGCGAGTGGGTTTCTGAATGAGGATCAAAAAAGATCCGCTCTTTTCTACGGAAGATCCGTATCAGCCGGCAGGACGCCCTCAAAAAAGGGAGGGCTTGCCGCCTGCAATTCACAGGCAACAAGCCCTCTGTGCCGTTATATGAAAATATCCTCCCGGGTTTCCGGGGTCACTTCACCGGCTGGCTGGCTTCATAAATTTTCTTCAGTCCGCCGCGGTCCGTGACCAGGATCTTCCCTTGGCCGAGCCTTTGAATGAGACCAGCCTTTTCAAACCGGCTCAGATTCCTGCTGACCGTCTCCGGGCGCAGTCCAATGCTGGCGGCGATATCCTCCAGCTTCAGCTTGATCTCCGGTCCGACACACCGGATATCCCTGTCCAGCAAAAATCCCGCCAGCCGCACCTTCGGGTCGCGGATGGAAAGCAGCAGCGCCTTTTCATTGGCGTCCTTTAACCGGAGGGAAAGTAGGGAAATCAGGTTCATCGCGATCCCCGGGCGATCGGCGAGAAGCTGTATGAATTCACTTTTTCTGATTTCGCACAGCTCCACCTTTGACAGGCAGACCGCCGAATAGGGAAAAACGGCGTTTTCGAGGAAAAGATTTTCCCATACGGCGTCTCCGTCGTGAATGATATCGAGGATGTATTCGTTTCCGTCCGCATCATATTTGCAGAGCTTGATCCTCCCCTTCCGGATGATCAGAACCGAGTCGACCTTCTCCCCCGCCCGGAACAGAAAGCTGCCCTTTGCTTTGGTCGTCTGTACGGAGTGCTCCGCAAGGTTTTTTTGCAGCTCTTTCGGAAGCGTGCTGAACAGGGGAATCGCCATCGTGCACAAAAGGCCGTTTTTACAGTTCGCGCAGCCGGAAAACATTTTTTTATCCCCTTTTTCCATGGCAATCCCCTCTTCGTCAATCTCACTCTTGAAAGTATCTTTTTCTATATTTTATCATAACCCAGGCATAAGGGAAAGGAAAAAGTCGGGCATGGTCAACGGATCTCCCGGATGCCGGCCTGAATTCTTTTTGCCAGAAGGACCAAAACAAGGACGGCGACGGAAACGAGCGCGGTAAAGCCGCCCGGAGCCACATTCAGGTAAAAAGAGACAAACAGCCCCAGCATAATATCGATCACACTGAAAAGAATGGAAAACAGCAGGGTCGCTTTAAACCCTTTCCCCAGCTGCAGAGCGGTGGCGACCGGAAGCGCGATCATGGAGCTGAGCACTAAAACGCCCACGATCCGGATGGAAACCGAGATCGCGGAGGCCACGAGGATCGAAAACACATAATTGATCAGCTTCACCCTGACCCCCGCAACTTTTGCGGCTTCCTCGTCGTACGCGATGTAAAGCATCTGATGATACAAAAAAATAAGGGCCAGAACAGAAATGACGCTGAGCACGACCACCATGATCATATCGAACCGGGTAACGGTGAGGATACTGCCAAACATGAAGGAATCGGCGTTGGCGTGGAGCTTTCCGGAACTGATGATGGTGATCGCGGTGCCTACGCTTAACGCAAGCACAATGCTCAGGATCAAATCCGTGTATTTTTGGAAATAGGTTCTGAGGAACTCGATCAGGGCGCCGCAAATGGAGGTAAAGACAAACGCTCCCAGAACGGGATTCTGGTTCAGCATCAGCCCGATCGTAATCCCGGCCAGGGAAGCGTGGGACAAGGTGTCCCCGATCATGGAATAGCGGCGAAGAACCAGAAAAACACCGATGCAGGGGCATAAAACGGAAATAAAGACCGAAACAAACAATGCGTTTTGCATAAAACTATAATTTAACATCTGCGTCATCCTTATCATTTCTCTTTAAATATTCGTCGGCATACTGTTTCGGGGAACAAAGATGCCCCTGTCCGCTGACCAGATGGTAAATCAGCGTGGAATTGGAAACCGCGGCGTCCAGATTGTGCTCTACCGAAACAATCGTTATTTGATTTTCCCGGTTCATTTCCCTCAATAAGCCATAAATTTCTTTTTGGCTGCCAATGTCGACTCCGGTGGAAGGCTCGTCCAGAATCAGTAAATCGGGGTCGCCGATCAAAGCTCTTGCAATCAGGATTTTCTGGGTCTGTCCGCCGGACAGCGTCCCCATTAAAGCACCGGAAAGCCCGGACATCCCGACTTTCTCAAGATTTTCCGCAAGAATGTCCTTATTTTTTATTTTCAAAAGCTTACGGTAGGAATTCAGCATCTCATAAACGGTAATGGGAAAATTGGAGTTTGAAAAATCATTTTTCTGCGGCACATATCCAATCCTCCTGGCTTCTGAGGCAATGGTTCCTTCCGTCGGTTTTATGAATTTTAAAATCAGCCGCATCAGCGTGCTTTTACCGGAACCGTTTTCTCCCACTACGGAAACATATTCCCCCCGCCGTATATTCAGGTCGATCCCCCGGAGCACAAAAGGCGCGGCCCCCGTATACGAAAAGGATAAGTTTTCTGCTTTGATCATAAAAAATCCCCTTATTCCATATTCGGCTTATCAACCGATATTTCTAATACAGCAATTTCATTTCAGTTTACGAAGCAAAACGCGTTTTCCTCCCCCGCCTTCGGCGGGGGAGGAACGCAGCCTTGTTGCAGAATCAACTGGAAATGCTATAGAAATATTTTTAAATGAATTGCTTGACAAGGATTCCCTCCCGGATTATATTATAAATACAAATGAGTCGCATTTGCAAGTATTATTTTTTGGAGGTAACAAAAATGTTTAAACGGTATACGGCGCTCCTGCTCAGTATAGCGGCCGTTATGAGCGCAGGCCTTTCGGCGTGCACCAGCGGCAATCCGGCGAGCACGGGGGCGTCCGGCGCGGCCCCGGCTTCCAGTACGGCGGCGGAAAAAAGCAAAAACCCGGACAGCAAGATAAAAGTTTCCGTAACCTTTAACGCCATGAAAGAGTTTACGGAAGCGGTCGGCAAAGACAAGGTGGACGTCGCCACGATTATCCCGGACGGAACAGAGCCGCACGATTTCGAGCCGAAAGCGCAGGACCTTGTCGCCCTCAGCACGGCACAGGTCTTTGTATACAGCGGACTGGGCATGGAGGCCTGGGCGGAGGACGCGGTCAAATCCGCGAACAATCCGAATCTGATCACCGTGGAAGCCTCGAAGGGCGCGGATCCGATCAAAAACACGGATCCGGAAGAAATCGAGGAACACGGACAGTACGATCCCCATATCTGGCTGAGCCTGAAGGGCGCTGAAATGGAAGTGAAAAATATCAAAGACGCGCTGGTCAAAGCCGACAGAGCCAACCAACCATATTATGAGAAAAATTGTGCCGATTTTGTTTCTGAATTGGAAAATCTTTACACGGAATACAATAAAAAATTCCAATCCGCGGAAAAGAAGAGCTTTGTTACGGGGCATGCCGCTTTCGGTTATCTCTGCCGCGATTTCGGGCTGGAGCAAAACAGCGTGGAAGACGTCTTCGCCGAGGGGGAACCCAGCGCGCAGCAGCTGACGGAGCTTGTCAAATACTGCAAAGATAACAAGGTAACGACCATTTTCGCGGAAGAAACGGCAAGCCCCGACGTTTCAAAAACGTTGGCCAAGGAAGTTGGGGCGAATGTCGAAACCATTTATACCATGGAGGGCGGCGAGGACGGCAAAACGTATCTGGAGCGAATCGAAAGCAATCTGAGTAAAATCCATGCGAGTCTGGAAAGCAAAGCCTGACGAAGGGTTGTCCCCGGCCGCACAGGCTGCGCCGCGCTTGCCCCCTGCCGCAGGATATTGAGCTGCGGCGGGGGGCAAGTCTGTTTCATGCGAAACGACCGCTTTTCTTCTTTACAAATTGTGCTATAATAAAGTTGCCGGGATACCCTTTCCCCCTTCGATTCCATCAGCGGCCCCCTCAGCATTGCTTATCATTTGTGTTGGTCTGCTGTCATACAGCCTATGCGGGTCGTGATCATTTGCATGAATCAGGAGTGATATTATGAAAAACAAAGCCGATCACCGCGCGGATCTCAGGCAAAAGGGATTAAAAAACACGAAGCGCAGGATGGCTGTGCTGGAAATATTGGAAAAACAGACCCAGCCTGTGGCGGCGGAACAAATCTTTATGCAGCTGAACCGTTACGACCTTTCGACCAGCATGTCGACGGTTTACAGAGAACTGGACAGTTTAGTGAACAACGATTTGGTTCTCAAAATAAAGATAAATGAAAGCAACAAGGCGCTTTATGAATATAACAGGATGATACACAAGCATTATTTAGTGTGCCTGGGCTGTAAAAAGATGATTTCTCTCGATATGTGCCCCCTGAAGGCTTACGAGGAGAAGCTTCAGGAGCAAACCCATTTTATTATTACGGATCACAAGCTGAATGTCTACGGTTATTGCCCGGAATGCCAGGCGAAAGGGCTGCCCCGGAAAGCTTAAATTTTTTGTTCCCGGTATTCGGAACGATAAAAAGCACCGCCTTATCCCGTCACAGCGGGGAAGGGCGGTGTTTCTGTTTTTTCGGTCCCGCCGCCGCTCCGTTTTCCCGGGCTGGCGGCTATACGACAACGCGGTGCTTTTCACCGTCGTCCACTAATAAGACTCTGTTCCCCCGGATCAGCCTGCCGTCCACGGTGATTTCCTCCGTTTTCAGCGTTCCCCTGCTTCTGCTTTCCACCCTGATTTCATAGAGAGATTTCCCATATTTGTATGCAACGGAAAAGTCCCCGAAACCCGCGGGCGTCGCCGGATCAATGATCAGCTCGTTCCCCTCTTTCCGGATGCCCAGAAACCAGTTTAACAGTCCCTGATACATCCAGCCCGCGGAACCGGTATACCAGCTCCACCCGCCTCTTCCGGTATAGGGCGGGCTGAGGGAGATATCCGCCGTCATAACATACGGTTCCTTCTCGTACCTGAGCGCGTCCTTTCTGTTTTGCGTAACGTAAATCGGGTTAAGCATGGTGAACAGGGTTTTCGCCATGTTACAGTCGGGCAGCATCGACGCGGCGATCGCCAGCCAAACCGCCGCATGGGTATACTGGCCCCCGTTTTCCCGTATGCCGGGGATATAATTTTTGATATAACCCGGGTTTTTGACCGTCTTTTGAAAGGGGGGCGCCAGAAGCAGGGAAAGGGCTTCCTCCTCCCTTACCAGATAACGCCATGCCGACTGCATCGCCGTTTTCGCGCGTTCTTTTTCCGCTCCCCCGGATATCACGCTCCAGGACTGGCTGATGGAATCGATCCTGCACTCGTCGTTTTCCTTGGAACCGAGCTTCGAGCCGTCGTCGTAAAAGGCCCGAAGATACCATTCCCCGTCCCAGGCGTACTTCTCGATGCTCTGGAGCAGGCTTTCCCGTTTCCGCTCCAGTTCCCGGCCGTAGGCCCCGTCTCCTTCCCGGCGGCACAAAGGAAGGAAATCCCCCAGCACGGTATACAAAAACCACGCCAGCCAGACGCTTTCCCCTTTCCCCTGCGCTCCCACCTCATTCATGCCGTCGTTCCAGTCGCCTCCCCCCATAAGGGGAAGCCCGTGTTCCCCGAAGCGGGTCCGGTCAATGGCTTTTTTGCAATGCTCATAAACGCTTTCGGAACGCCCGGATATTTCGGGAGTAAACATTGCGTCCTGCTGGCCCTCCTGAAGCGCCGGACCCCTGATGTAAGGTACCTGCTCCTTTAAAATCGAGGCGTCTCCGGTACTTCGGACATAGGCGGCGGTGCAGTAAGGCAGCCACAGCAGATCATCGGATATTCTCGTTCTTACCCCGATCCCCATCGGAGGATGCCACCAGTGCTGGACGTCCCCTTCTTCAAACTGCCTGCTGCAGGAAAGCAGAAGCTGCCCGCGCAGGATACCGGGATCGGCAAAGAGAAGCGAAAGGGAATCCTGCAGCTGGTCCCGGAATCCATAGGCTCCCCCGCACTGATAAAAACCCGCTCTCGCGTGAATGCGGCAGGACAGCGTCTGATAGAGCAGCCAGCCGTTCAACAGGATATCGACCGCCCTGTCCTTCGTCTTCACCCGCACGGTCCCCAATAACCCGTCCCAATAGGCCTTCACCCTGTCAAGCTCTTTTTCGGCGGCGGCGGGTTCCCGGTACTTGTTTTTGATTTCGTATATCCCGTTCAGGCTGCCGCTCTGTCCGAGCCCGAACAGCACCGTCCGGCTCTCCTGCGGCTGGATCGCGACGGATACCTGAATCGCTCCGCAGGGGTCGTAGCATACGCCCGTATGGCAGGACAGCTTGACCTGCGCTCCCCGCGGTTCCCGGACGCCGCCCCCCTGCCCCAGAAACTCCTGTCTGTCGCCGGTATAGCCGACGATCGTCTCGCTGGAAAACAGATAGGAATAGAGGTTCGGAAAGTTCATGGTATAGAGGTTCCTTGCGCAGAAGCATTCGTGCTCGTTGTCATAAGAGGTCAGAAGATAGGGATTGGTCTGCTCCCTGTCCGTACCCATGACCCATTCCACATAATAGGTCAGGCTCAGATACTTCACTTTATCCGAGCGGTTCGTCAGCTTCAGGCTCCACAGCTTCAGCGACTCCTCCAAAGGGGTAAAAACGGTCAGCTCCTGATCAACGAGCGCTTCCTCATGCAGGAACCTGCTGTATCCGAAACCGTGCCTTACCCGGTAAACGCCCCGGTCGGACCTTCCGAGGGACATGGGGGTCATGACCTCGCCGGTGATTTCGTCCAAAATATAGATTGCCTCGGAGGCTCTGTCGCTTACGGGATCGTTGGACCAGGGCGTAAGCTTATTTTCCCTGCTGTTGACGCTCCAGGTAAAGCCCGCTCCCGATTCCGATATCTGGAAGCCGAAGTCCTTGTTTGAGACAACATTGATCCAGGGTGCCGGCGGCCTGTTGTCACCCTCCAGCAGGATTTCATATTCTCTTCCCCCACAGGCAAATGCCCCGAAGCCGTTAAAAAATTCGTAATTTTCTGTTTCTTTCTCCTGTGCTGTTGGCGCATATGCTGTGTCCAAAGCCTCTTCCTCCTTCAGGGCCGGGCCTCGAAGGCCTGCTTTTCTTTTACATTGTTAAAATAAATCCCCGCCTTCTCCGAAAATACGACCCGCGCCACCGTATACAGCAGATCGATCTCCGCCGGTTTCATCTCATACGTATGCAGGGTAAAAAAGCCCGGATTCTCGTTTCCGGAATCATAGATCCGAAGAGAGCTTGTCATATCGTTGATTAACTCATCCACCTCCTGAAGATAGCCGTGCTTGGAATCGATCAGGATAATCAGGTCCACCGCAACACGGTTAATCCTCAGGTATTCGTAAGCCTTTAACACATCCTTCACGGTTCTTTCCTCCGCAATGGACCGAACCGTCAAAAGCAGGATGGGATGATCGCCGGATACGCCGAATTTCCATAAAAAGCTCTGGTTCATAAAGTTCCGTCTGATATTTTCATGCGGCCCCCGGTATATGCCCGCGGGATAATAGACCGGGCTGACCAGATCCTGAAAGGCGTTCAGCTGGGTCCTGGTAATTTCCAGATACTTTAGCTCCAGATTCGTTTGAAGCCTGAATTTTTCCAGAATATCGTCGATCCGGTAGCCGACGTTCAATTCCTCCGCTGTTTTGATTGCTTCCTCCTTGCTGCCGCACACTCCGGTAATGAAAGAAAAGCAGGCGGTTTCCCCCGCGCCTATGCAGAATTGCGCCCGCAGGCTCATAATCGGATCATTGCAAAAGCCCGAATGATTGAAAAAAGCACTGCTGTTCACCACGGACTCCGGATTCTCCAGGGTGTTGTTCCTTCCGATAAAGCGCTTTCTGTCATTTTCATATTCCAGTTTCTTGCATAGTTTCGTCCCCGTCCTCAGCATGTGCATCACATAAGGATGATCCTCCTGCTGCTTCCGCCGTCTTTTCGCAAGGAAGATTTCCTGCTCTTCCAGATACTCACTTTCCAGAAAAAGCTTATTGAACGCGGGATGGCTCAGCTCCGCCGGATAGGCGTCGTCCACCACCTCCAGATAACTGGTCACTTCCAGCCGTTTTTCCCGGTTCCCGTGATTGGTAAGGGTAACCTTGCGTATCTCAAAGTTATGGTCCGCGTCCAGACTGACGATCATGTCCGACGAGATATCCCCGTCCCTGCGTTTGAATTCCGCCTGGTGCGGGCAGAAAACCACCTGGTAATCCTCCGGCTCCGTTCTGGTGGGATGATAAGCGGCGCTCCAGAGCTTGCCCCGTTCCATGTCCTTAATATAGATATAATTGCCTGTATTCCCGTAAATATCCGATCGCCAGCGGTAAAGCATCCGGTCCTCATATTTGCTGAAGCCGTCGCCGTCCGAAGTGATCATCAGGGAATACTTGCCGTTTGACAGATAATCCACGACCGGCGAATTCACGCCCGTACTGTTGACATACCGGTTGCTGTAACTGTCTTCTTTAAAAAGGGACTTCCCGATTCTGACCGTATATCCCTGCCGGGCAATCGAAATCAGATAGGACTGGCGTTTTTCCTCGAGCAGGACTTCCGATGCCTTAATCATCATCTCCGCATGGAACCGCTCCCGGAGGACGCCCTCGTTCAGATAATTATTAATGGCGGCCAGATTCATCCCCTGATGATGCGCCATATAGGATTTTACAATGCAGTAGGGCGTCAGCTCCACAGAATTCGGCAGGTTAAAATCAACCGACTCATAAAAGCCGTAATCGCCGAAGGCGCCCAATTCCTTCAGCCGCTTCAAATTTTTTACGCATTCCCCCTCCGCGATATCCAGCGCCAGCATCGTCGCGTAGGGAGCGACCACCAGGGAATTCCTGCGGACCGGCTGGAGCCTGATCTTTGGAACGCCGAAGGCTTTGTACTGGTAATTTGAGTTCAGGTCAAAACGGTAATACTGGGATTCCGATATCCCCCAGGGTATCCCCGCCTCCCTCGCGTACTGGATCTGCTGAAGCACCGCCGCCCTGGAGGTCTGTTCGTAGACGGAGCCCTCATATTCCCTGAATACCAGGTTCGGCATCAGATATTCAAACATCGTGCCGCTCCAGGACACGAAGCACGGAATGCCCTCGACCATGGTCAGGGGCCTTCCCAGTTTATACCAATGCTTTAACGGCACCTGGCCCATGGAGATCGCAAGAAGGCTTGTGAGCGCCGATTCCGACGCCATTAAATCGTAACAGCCGTCGTCCAGCGTGTGCGAGGACACATGATACCCGATATGGAACAGCATCCTCTTTCCGTTAAATAAAAAACGGAAATCAACATTTGCCAAAATGCAGTCTATCTGATTGCAGAGTTCTCTGATCCGGCGAACCATGCCGTTCGCGAACGGATTTTCCTCCGCCGCGATACGGCAAAGCACGGGATGAGAAGAAAAGCTCTCTTTTTTCAGCTTTAAGGCCCCGGCTTCATGAACCGTGCTGTCAATCAGGCTCATCAGATGTCTGGTCCAGCGGTAATCGGCGGCCGGTCTGAGCTCCCTCCCGTTTAAGTCCTCCCAGATATCCGCGATATCTTCGACCAGTTCCCCGATGCTTTGGTAACCGTCCCTGAGCTTATATCCGGCGGAGACGCCCGTTCTCAGCCGAATTTCCTCGTTGCTGTTCCGGACCGCGGTCCTGAGCCCGGACAGAAAATTCTCCGGATAAACCGGCTTGCCGATCTGCTCTAAAAGGCCGTTTTTCAGCACGATCAGATGTCCCAGGAAATTGCCGCTGTCCACGGTGGAGATATAGGCGGGGCTGAGCACCTCGAGGGATCGGATATGATACCAGTTATAGAGATGCCCCTTCCATTTCGGCATTTTCCGAACCGTATCCATCAGGTTTTCCGCGGCTTCAACCGTAGCGCTCAGCGTTTCAAACCCCAGGTCCCTGGCCGACAGGATCGCCAGAAACTGAAGCCCGATATTGGTCGGCGATGTTTTATCGCTGACTTTCTCAGCTATTGAAATCTGATAATTATCCGGACAGAGCCAGTTGTTTTCCTTCGTGGAAAACTCCTTGAAAAACAGCCAGGTCCTGCGCGCGGTATCCAGAAGCAGCCCGCTGTCCCGTGCCTTGTCCCCCGGATGAAGCTTGTTTTCCGGCTGACTGATCCGGTACGCGATTTCAAAGGCAGTGCTCCAGTCGGCAAGGACGATCGCCGTCAGGACCATTCCCGCGGGGTTCAAAGATCCCATAAATAAAAGAAGCGCAAGCGCAGACGCCGGAAGAAAGGAGCTCCACATGGTAAGGAAATATCCTTTTCTGGTGTTGACAATCGAGGCGTCCACCGCTTCCGCCGTATTCCAGCGAAGCAGATTCTTTTTGCTGATGAAGAGCCGATACAGCGTTCTGGCAATGGCGTCGCATGCGATATACGCCCGGTAGGGCGTGATCGTGAATTCCAGAAATGCCCTTTCCAGCATCACGGCAAGTTCCTTTAAGAAGCTTTTATAAATAACGGCGAGCTTCGGCCGGACCAGCTTCTGAGCGATCACCGAAAGCAGCAGAATCACCGCGGAAAACAGATCGTTAAAGAAAACCAGGGGCAGCCAAAGATAATATGCCTGCGGCATCCATGCCAGATTCAACAGCAGAAGCAAAATCTTACTCAGCGGGACCAGGCTTCTTCTCAGGTTATCAAAGATTTTCCATTTCGACAGGGCGCATAAGCTTCCCCCGTCCGCGGTCTTCTTCATAAACAGCCATGGCAGCAGCTGCCAGTCCCCGCGCAGCCACCGGTGTTCCCTTTTGGTAAAGGACAAAACGCTGTTTGGAAAGCTGTCCATAATTTTGGCCGTGCTGGAAAAAGCCGTCCGCGCATAACAGCTTTCAAAAAGATCGTGACTCAGGATCCGGTTTTCCGGCACTTTGTTTTGAAGCACCCTGCGGAAGGTTTTGATATCATAGATGCCCTTTCCGGTATAGATTCCTTCGTTGAAAATATCCTGGTAGATATCCGAGATCACGGTTCCGTAATGGGCAAGGCCCGATTCTCCCCCGAAAATTTTCGTAAACCTGCTGCCGTTCTTGTCCGCGATATGATTCCTTACCGAGGGCTGTATGATGACGTAGCCTTCCTCCACCTTTTGCTTGGCGCGATCCAGAACCGGCTGATTCAGAGGATGATCGATCAGCCCGACCAGTTTCGCGGCGTTGTCGCGGATCAGATTGGTGTCCGCGTCCAGCGTAATCACATACCGGAAGGTGGTAAGAAGCTTCTGGTCGCAGTAAACAGAGGAGAAGGTGGTGTTTTCCTTTTCCTCTCCATTTAAAAGGTTATTGAATTCTTCCAGCTTTCCCCGCTTACGCTCCCAGCCCATATAACAGTTTTCCGCCTGATTCCATTTCCGGCAGCGGAAGAACAGGGAAAACCGCTGGTGCTCCGACGGATAGCGCTCGTTCAGCTCCTTCATGCGCGCGGCAAGAGCGCTTTCGATTTCCTCGTCCTTTGGCAGGAACGGGTCCTGAGAATCCTCAAAATCGAGCAGCAGCGCAAAGAAAAGGTTCGGCTGCCGGTTTGCCAGATAATGCTTTTGAAGACGGTCCATGTACTCCAGGCCCTGTTCCTTCGAGGAAACGATCACCGGCATGACCACAAAGGTCCTGGCTTCCTCCGGTATTTCCTCCAGATAGTTCAGAGAAGGAATCTTCTTGACTTTGATTCTTCTGGTGAATATAAAATTGGTGATCTCCAGGGAAATACCCACCAGCAGCGGAAACGCCGCCAGCAGGGCAATCACACGCCGGCCGGTATCCCACAGTCCGCCGGGGGCTCCGAAAGCGTGGAACAGGCAGGCGCCCAGTCCCAGAGTAATCAGGAACAGGGCAAGGAAATAAAGGAAGCCCTTTACGTTTATCCTTTTCCTGATTTTTTTGGGGATCGGTTTTCCCAGTACCTTCGCTTTCAGAACTGGATAGCCTTTCCCCAGAAGATAGGCCCCCACATGATGGGAACAATGCAGGTCCTCCCTTCCCTCCGCCGCCAGCTCCAGGCAGTCCCCGGCTATCTTTTCTTCCATCAGGCGATAACGGAGCGATAATTTGACAATGACTCCGCGATACATGCCCCTGGATTCCAAATCCATCCTTTGATAGACGCCGTCCGGGTCCTGGGATAAAATCCGGTCCAGGCAGGAATACTCCTCAAAAAATTTCTCCTCGTCCACTTCATTGATATCCCTCAGGCTGACAATCAGCGTCCGGATATTGGTCTCAAGAAACGATTCGATCTTTCCTTCCTCCAGAAAGACGCCGGAGGTCTTCACCTGTTTTCCCGGGGAAGCCAAATGATATTCCAGATAGTTTTGGATGGAAGCCTCGTCAAAGGACATATTTTTCAGCAGATAGACAACATGGGCATGGAACGAGCAGTTCCGCTTTAAGGAATCCTCCTCTATTTTGCACAGCAGTGCCGACAGGTCGGCCGGCCCCTGCCGATCCGCCAGCCTGTCCCGCAGAAATTTTTCCGCCTTCGACTTCACGTCAATCATCTGAAGGATTTCATCCGCGGCTGCGATGATCTCTTCCAGCAGGCAAAAGCCCAGCACTTCCGGCAAAACCCAGATTTCCTTGTCCGTAAGCGGTATTTTCCGCTGATATGCCTTCAGCATCACGGAAATATTTTCTTCACTCAGGTGTCCGCCGGAAAGAGCCACCATCTTTTTTGCCACAACATAAACGCGGGGAAAGTTACGGTATTCCTTCCCTTTCAGAACCGGCAGTACGGCATAGTCCGTTCCCGAGGTACGCACTTTTTTGATTTCCCGGTACAGCATCTGGAAATTGTCAAAGAGCCAGCGCGCCGCCGGAATCAGGGAAATCATATCGGCGGATACGGCGGAGATGCCGTCCCTGATTTTATTGAGTTCCTTATAGGCGGCCTGATTATAATCATTCAGAACAAAGCTATATCCGGCCAGCCTGACCTGACTGTGGCTTTCCGCCAGATCAAGCATCTGCTTTTCCCACTCGCCCGGACCCGGTTTCTCTCCTTCTCCCGGGGAACAGACCGAAAAATCCACCTTCCTGCCAAAATGGTTCAGCCTGCGATACAGCAGGAACAGAAACAAACAAAGCAGTGAAATCAGGATCGGTAACACAACCGGCAAAGACGGTGGATTGATAGAAAAGCTCATTCTTTTCAACAAGATCTGCAATGGAAGCTCCTCCTTAGTTAAGAGATCCTTCGGACAGGACAGGATCTCTTTACGGATAGTTTGTCTGTTTTTCCACAAAAAATAGCCATTCACTGCATATTTTCAATATGAAAAGAATCCGCCGATCATAAGCGGGACCCCGGCGAAGCTTTGAAACATTGCGGGAAAACAAAAAATCGCCAGCCTTTCCGAATGATCACAAACGGAAGGGCTGACGCTTTTCTTATATCAATCATTATTTTGATGTTCAGAAAATGCTGTAAACGTCCCAAACAAGCAGGGGGCGTTGTGCGGGGGGAAAACAGTTTTTTACCAAATTCTGTTTATTTCGGCCTGGCGGCGCAGCTCCTCCCGAAAGTCCGGATGCGCAATGTTGATGAGCGCTTCCACGCGGCGGCTCACATTCAGCCCGCGCAGCCACGCAATACCGTATTCCGTCACCACATAGTCCGTGTCGTTGCGGGACGTGGTGACGGTCGAGCCCTCCTTCAAAAACGGTACAATCTTCGAGTGAAGGACCTCTTTTCCGTTCTCATCCTTGGTGGTATAGGTAGAGTGCATCGCAATAATCGACTTGCCGCCGGGAGACATCTGCGCGCCCTGCACGGTTTCCGACTGCCCGCCCGTGCCGGACCACTGGGTGTGGCCGACCGTTTCCGAAGCGCATTGGCCGGTAAAGTCAACCTCCAGCGTGGCGTTCACCGAAACAAATTTATTGTTTTTCCCAATGGTGTACGGGTCGTTGGTAAAGGTGCAGGATTTAAACAAAACAGAGGGATTGTTGTCGATGTAATCGTACAGCCTTTGGCTTCCCATTGTGAAAGAGCAGACCGAGTAGCCGTTGAGCAGACCCTTTTGGGAATTGTCCACCGCGCCGCATTCAATCAAATCCACCATGGTTTCCGTAAACATTTCCGTGTGGATTCCCAAATGGTGCTTGCTCTTCAGCTCCGTCGCCACCGCATTCGGAATATTGCCGATTCCCAGCTGAATCGTAGAGCCGTCCTCGATCAGTGAGGCGATATATCTTCCGATTTGCGCATCCGTTTCGGTATAGGGAGCCAGCTTGCTTTTAAAGATGGGGCGGTCGGATTCCACAACTGCCGCAACCTCGGAAATGTGGACCTGTGTGTCGCCGAAGGTACGGGGAAAATTGGGGTTCACTTCCACGATGGCAAGCGCCCCCTTATCGATCAGGTCCCGCTCGTAAATCGCGCTGACGGACAGGGACATATAGCCGTGCCGGTCCATCGGGGATACCGTGGCCAGCACCACGGGGCGGCGATTCTCATAAGCGATGCGGTCGAGGGTTTTGCGCAGGATGGAGGTGGAGCTCTGGGGCACGTCGCTCACCAGCTTTTTGGTCTGTGCGTCGCGCAGGCCGGCATTGAAAAACCAGCCGTTATGCGCCATAATCCCCTTCATTTCAGGGTCCTTGAACGCCTCGTAATCCTTTAGGGGCAGGCAGGTGTTCAGGACTGTATTTTTTACGCCGGTTTTCTTGAGGTACTGCAGTTTTTCAAGAATCGCCTCGGGCTCCCCGGCCGCTTGGGCGGAAAACATATAATCGTTGTCCTGAATCAATTCCAGCGCCTGTTCGGCGGTCATTTTTTTCTCACGGTATATTTCTTCAAATGATTTCATGAAAATTTCCTTTCTGAATTTACTGTTTCTTTTCCTTTGCTGTTCGCCCTGTTTCCGGAAGAAGGAACGATCCGAGGAAGAAGGTTGCGCTCATCACCAGCGCGATGGTCAGTCCGGCCGAATACCCGGATTTGTCGATCACAATGCCGATCAGATAGAACACAACCGATTCGATCACATAGGACAGCGCCCAGAACAGCCCCATAATGGTCGTCAGCTTTGCGGGGGACATGTTCGGCAACTCCTGCGGAATCATTACGAGGGAGGTAATCGGCAGGAACATCAGCACGCCGATGGCAAAGGCGGCAACCATCGAAAGCAAGCCGTTTTTCGTGTTGAACATCAGCACACCGAACAAGGTCATGGCAAGACCGCTCCAGCGGATCACGGGCAGGCGCTTGAAGTATACCTTGGACAGAAGAATCGCCAGCACGGAACCGACGACGCCGCCGACCGCCACCAGGGTGCTGAGTGTTTTAGAGTTGATTGCGGTTACTCCGGAAATCGGGAAAATATTGAGCAGCACAATGTAGAAGGTAAGTAATCCGGAATAGGTAAGCGGCAGGAACCAGTTGGTTTTTTCCCTGATCGCATCCCCTATGGTATATTTCTCCGTGTCCGCACCGGAGGAACTGTTCAATTCAAAGTCCTGTCCCAAAACCGGCCATGCGATAAACAGTACGGCGCTGATTGCCGCGAAAAACGCCATGCTGTACTGCCAGGTCTGCATCCAGCGGATGACCGGGCCGACGATCAGCATTGCGATGATTCCCCCGACATTGTAGGCCACGTTATTGAGCGCATTGACGGTCGGGCGTTTCTCAGGGGTAAAAAAGTGAATGACAACCGGGCTGAAATAAACTACGTACAGCGCGCCGCCAAACCCCATAAGGAAGCGGCCCAAAATGAAAATCCAATACTGCGGCGCCAGCACAGCCAGCGCGCTGCCCGCGACAATCAGCCCGGAACCCAGGCCAATCGCCTTTTTGGGCAGCAGTTTGACAAGAATTCCGGCGGCCATGAAGTTGCCGATAATTTTTGCGATAGTAATAGCATTGGAAATAAAGGTTGCCGAAGCAAACGACTGCAGATTGAAATATTTCATGATCTGCGGCGTCAGAGTACTGCCGGCGACCCAGTTCACGGCGAAAAACGCGTATGTAAAAAACATCACCGTTTCAATCAGAATGGCCCTGACGGAAGATACTTTTTTCTCTTGCTCTTGCACAAATACCTCTCCTCTCGCTTGCATACAGCCGCATGCAAGCTTTCATTGAATTTCGTCTGCTTTGGCCAAAGCATTTCTTCATCATTATCATAACACGGTATTTTTCAGAGGAAAAATACAAAAAATTCATACCCATATGAATCAATTTCATATAAAAGCGTTCCCTAATTGGCGATTTCAGGATTGCAATCACAGGATTTCCAGGTATAATGAAGACAGAGTAAACAATTGAGGAGGAAATCCCCAATGACGATGGTTCAGCTGGCCTACTATGTGGAAGTGGTCAAACAACGCAATTTTACAAGAGCGGCGGAGAAGCTTTTTGTCAGCCAATCGACCCTGAGCAAGGCCATTCGCGCGCTGGAGAATGAATTTCAGGCGGAATTCATTGGACGCCGGGTGAAGGATCTTGTGATTACGCAGGACGGTCTGGCATTTTATGAATACGCGGCAAAGCTGCTGGACTATTATCACACGCAGACACAGGAACTGGAGCAGCGGCTGCGCTGCTCGGGCGGTACCCTGACGCTCGGTCTTCCGCCGTCCGCCGGAACAATCTATTTTTCCTCCCTGATCTATCAATTCCGGAAGGCTTACCCGGAAACCGATTTGCAGATTACAGAGATCACCTCCAAATCGATCCGCGATCTGGTGGATGACGGATCGCTCGACCTGGGCGTGGTCATCGAACCGTTTTCGGACGGTAAGTTTTACAGCCAGACCGTTTTTCGCTCGGAAGCCGTGCTGGCCGTTCCCAAGCAGCATCCGCTTGCTGCCAAAAGCTGCGTGGACTTCGGGGCGCTGGGGGCGGAGCGTTTGTTAATGGTTTCTCCGGATTATATGTATTACGATGTAGTGCTGGAACGCTGCAAAGCCGCGGGCTTTACGCCGAATATCGTTTTTGAAAGTTCCCAATGGGATTTGCTTTTGGAAATGGTCGCAAACAATCAAGGCGTCAGCATCTTGCCCAAGCCCCTGGTCGACAAGCTGTACGCCGACCGTGTATGTCAGCTCCACCTGAAGAACCCGGAATTTCCCTGGGCGCTCTCCGTCATTTACCGCACGGATAAGTTTTTGACCATACCCATGCAGCATTTTTTGAAAATATGCGGCAAATCGAAGCAGTCCCCCTAACGTAGCGCGAGGCATTACGGGATTCTTCGGCGGATCCGATCGGGCAGCAGACGATTCGTCCGCTATATTTCGAGCCTTGGGAAGAGTTTTCGACAGAAAAGACAATTGCGCACAATCTGCAGTGATAGGATACTCCATTTTCTGATTCTATTTATGAGTAGAAAAAAAGAGGCCGCCAACCGTTATGGATGGCAGTCTCTTACTCTTTTATTCCGTAATCTTTCCGATCACACTTGAGCAAAGTTGAACATCGTGCATTTTTAATTGCTGTATAAATACAAATAGTCACCCCGGCACCTTCGGCGATTTTTTTGTGCGTTCAAACTGCTTGATGATGAAACGTTCCGCACGGTTTGGGAACTTGAACACAAGTATGGAAATAAGAACTTTTGGTGTAAGGGCGAGCAGTACGGCTTGACAAATCAAAAGTACTTGCCTTTGCTACCATGAATGGGAATTGACGAGCTTTCGGTGTCTCCACACTGTGTTTTACCATTGAGGAAAAAAGTCAGGGAAACAAGAATCATACAGTCATGATAGTGCGATGGTTTTGATATTGTGATAAAAATCAGCTTTTAATATGTAAAATTATAGTTAAAACACCAGAAATCCGTCGGTTTATTATTGATATATTTATATTCCGGAAGTATACTGAAAAAGAAAGCATCTTTCAAACACGAAAATTCAGAGGTAGACAAATGGAAGATCACCGCATTTTAGCACACATCGATCAAAAAACCGGCCGTGTACAGCCGCTTTCGGAGCACAGCCGGAACGTGGCCGTATCCTGCGGAAAATCCTGTGAAAAAATCGGGCTTCCTTCCCTTGGACTGCTGGCCGGCCTCCTGCATGACAGCGGCAAGGGAACGACGCAATTCCAGCGCTATCTGCGCGGCGGCGACGCGTCGCAGCGGGGGAAAATCCCCCACTCCTTCTGCGGAGCCCGGTACTGCTATGAAAACTGGGGATTGGACGGCTCCGTCAAAGGGCTTACGGCGGAACTTCTTACCGCCGCTGTCTGCGGGCACCACGGCGGGCTGCCGGATGTAACGGGCGTTACCGGGGACGACTGCCTGCGGCGGCGCGCATGGCCCGAAAAGGAGATCAACTACGAAGAGGCTTTACAAAACTATTTTCAGAAAAGTTCCTGTCCCCGGGAACTGGACGATCTGTTTCTGAAAGCGCAGCAGGAGGTTGGAAAGCTCGGAAATTCCATCCGAAGCCTCTGTGAAAAAATTCCTTCCGGCGGCAGAAAGAAGGCGTTCTGCTTTCTTTTGGGAATGGCCCAGCGGTATCTGCTGAGCTGCCTGATCGACGCCGACCGGTATGACACCTTTTTATTTGAAGCAAACGAGCAGGAACCGCAGCCGCCGGATCTGCATGCTTTATGGCGGGAGCTTGCCGAAAAACTGGAAAACCATCTGCGGGGATTCTCCGGGCAGTCCCCCATCGACCAAAAGCGCCGGGAAATTTCCGGGCAATGCCTTCGCTTCAGCAAAAACGGCAGCGGAATCTACCGGCTGTCCGTACCGACCGGCTCCGGAAAAACGCTCAGCTCCCTGCGTTACGCTCTGAACTGCGCAAGAGAAAACGGCAAGGAGCACGTCTTTTACATAGCCCCCTATAAAAGTATTCTGGAGCAGAACGCTTCGGATATCCGGGCCGCCCTCGGCCTGGATGACGAGGATGCACAGACGGCCAGAATTCTGCTGGAACACCACAGCGACGTGGTCGTCGCCGACGAAGAAAAGGAGGAGGCCGGCCGCCGCGAGCTCCTGACCCAGCGGTGGTCGCCGCCGGTGATCCTCACCACCACGGTACAGTTTCTCAACACGCTTTTCGACGGGAGGACCGGATGCGTACGACGCATGCACAGTCTGGCAAATTCCGTGATTATTCTGGACGAGGTTCAGGCGATGCCTGTGAAATGCACGCTTCTGCTCAACGCGGCGCTGGATTTTCTCGCGTACGTCTGCAACTGCGCGGTCGTTCTCTGCACCGCGACCCAGCCGAGTTCGGAGGAGCTAAAGGTTCCGGTTATTCCGGGCGAGCCAGCGCAGATGACCGAAAATCTGGAAGAGACGTTCGCGGCCTTCCGACGCACCCGGGTCGTGGACAAAACCGCCGAAGGCGCTTTTTCCGCAGACCGGCTGGCGGAATTCAGCGCTGACAGGCTGACCGGCTGCGAAAACCTGCTGGCAATTCTGAACACGAAGTCCGCCGCGGCTTCCCTGTACCGCGCTCTGCAGACCCGCATGGAGGAACGCCCGCAGGAAGAGCGCGTGCCGCTCTATTTTCTGAGCACCAGCCTGTGCCCGCAGCACCGGATCGACCGGATCCGGGAGATTCGTGACAAACTCAAGGCTCCGGGCGCCGGCCGGATGGTCTGTATCAGCACCCAGCTGATCGAAGCCGGGGTCAACCTGTCTTTCCAGTGCGTGATCCGCTCTCTCGCCGGGCTGGACAGCATTGCGCAGGCCGCCGGTCGCTGCAACCGCCACGGGGAAAGCGCCTGCCGCGATATTTTCATTATAAAATGCGCGGATGAAAATCTCTCCTCGCTTCCGGATATTCAAAGGGCGCAGGAAGCCGCCGCCGAAGTGCTGGACGCCTCTCAGATCGATTCCGCACAATTCGGGGACGATCCCCTTTCCCCCCGGGCGGTCAGGCGATATTACCATCATTACTATCATCTGCAGGAACAGCAGCTTTCTTATCCCGTCAGCGAAAAAGACGATCCCAAGCTCTTCGCTCCGACCGATTTGTTCGATCTCTTATCCGAAAATTCCCTGTCCCGAAAAAGCAGTGCGGAAAACCGTGTTCCCCGCCCGCCGCACCCGATGCATCAGGCGTTTGAAACGGCGGGAAAGCTTTTTGAAGCCATTGAAAAGGGCGGCCTTGACGTGATCGTTCCGTATGGGGAAGGAAAAAACCTGATCGCGGAGCTGTGCGCGGAACCCGATCTGCGCGAGCTGCCGGGGCTGATCCGGCGGGCGCAGCGTTTTACCGTCCACCTGTTCGACGGCGAGCGACGAAAGCTCAGCGATCTGGGAGCGATCCGTATCCCGCCCGACAGCGGCGCGGCCATTCTGCGCGAAGGGTTTTACCACCCCGACCTCGGCGTACAGACACGCCGCGCGGAAATGGACACACTGATCGAATAATCTGTTTACAGAAAGGAGAATCATCATTGGAATATGAAAACAGCGTAAGTTTTCTGATTTCCGGCAAAATGGCGCTTTTCAGCGACCCGGTCACAAGGGCCGGAGGGGAAAAATGCAGCTACCAGGTACCGACCTATCAGGCGCTCAAGGGTATTTTGGAATCCGTGTACTGGAAACCGACTTTTATCTGGCATGTGGACGCGGTGCGGGTCATGAACCCCATCTGCAGCCGGTCGGAGGGGATCCGCCCCATCGGTTATACCGGCGGGAACACGCTTTCCATTTACACGTACCTGACCAACGTCGCCTATGAAGTAAAAGCCCATTTTGAGTGGAACGAAAACAGGCCCGACCTTTCGGCCGACCGCAATGAAAACAAGCATTACCTGATCGCGAAGCGCATGATCGAGCGCGGCGGACGGCGCGACGTATTCCTCGGCACAAGGGAATGCCAGGCGTATGTCGAATCCTGCGAAGCCGGTTTTTCCGATACAGCGAAAGGATATTACCGCGATACGCCCGAGCTTTCCTTCGGCCTGATGTTCCACGGATTCAATTATCCTGACGAAACCGGACGGAATCAGCTGGAAAGCCGCTTCTGGTATCCGAAAATGAGAAACGGCGTCATCGAATTCTGTACCCCCGGGGACTGCCCCGTGGTAAGGGTCATTAAAAAGCAAAAGCCAAAGGCGTTTGTAATCGGGCAGAATCTGTCCGGCTGCGACGATCCGGCAAAGGAGGCGGCACCGAATGGGCTGGATGCAGAAGCTCTATGAAACCTATGAAAACTGCCAGAGCCTTGTGGGCAAAAAGGAAGGCGACCTCCCTCCCCTCATGCCCATTTACCACACCATCCAGCAGGCTCACGTGGAAGCGGTCATCGACACCAACGGCTGCTGGCGATCCGGCCGCGCGCAGGTTCTGACCGACAAAAAGGACCGGGCCACGCTGATTCCCTGTACGGAACAGTCGTCCGTCAGAACCAGCGGCCCCGTACCCCACCCGCTGTTTGACGGTCTGAAATACATTGCGGGGGACTACGGAAACTACCGCGACCCGAAAAGCAGCCACTACGCCGAATATATTGAGCAGCTTTCCGCATGGTGCGGTTCGCCGTACGTCCATCCGAAGATCCGTGCCATTCTGGAATATCTGAAAAAGGGAACGCTGATGGCCGATTTGATTCGCGACAATATTTTATACCGGGAGGAATCCGGGCGGCTGCCGGAAACCTGGGACGGCAAAAAAGAAGATACTCCTCCCATCTTCAAAGTGTGCTCCAAGGACCAGGCCGACGCTTTTATCCGCTTTCAGGTGGTCCCGGCAGACGGTACGGAGGATTTGCGGAGCCGGCCGTGGGAGGATGAAACCGTTTGGAAAAGCTTTATTGACTATCAGAACAGCCTGCAGGCGGACCGGGGCTGCTGCTATGTTTTAGGAAAAGAGATGCCCGTGTCTTCCTTCAGCCCGAAATATATCCGACGGCCGGGCGACGGCGCAAAGCTGATTTCCGCCAACGACGACAGCGGTTTCACCTACCGCGGCAGATTTGAAACGCCTTCCCAGGCGTTCTGCGTCGGGCGGGAAACGACGGAAAAAGCCCACAATGCCTTAAAATGGCTGATTCCCCGGCAGGCTTATGTCAACGGGGACCAGATCATCCTTTCGTGGAGGACGGACGGCAGCAAAGCGATCGACCCGTGCGAAGGAGCGCTGGATTTGCTGTTCGACCTTGAGCCCGACCCGCCGCCGGTCACGACCGGGGAGGAATTCGCGGCGCGTTTTACAAAAGCGATGGCGGGATACGGCGGCAATCTGAAAGGCTGGGAGGACATGTGCGTCATCGGGCTGGATTCCGCCACACCGGGCCGGCTTTCCGTTTTTTACTACCGTGAAATGCAGGCGAAGGACCTTTTTACGCGCGTGAAAAGCTGGCACGACACCTGTTCCTGGGAGCTGTACGGCTTTCCTGAGACCGCTTGGAAGTCGGGTGAAAAAACAAGGCCGATGCCTTTTCGGGGCGCGCCTTCCCCAAAATCCATTGTGAAGGCGGCCTACGGCAGCCGCGCCGACGACAAGCTTATGAAAAGCGCCGTACAGCGCCTGCTGCCGTGTATTGTGGACGGCGCTCCCCTGCCCGAAGACCTGATGCTCTGCGCAGCCCGGCGCGCCTCCAACCCCGAGGCAATGGACAAAGGGGAATACCGAATGACGCTCGGGGTCGCCTGCGCCTTAATCCGCAAATACCGCAACGACCGCATCAACCATAAACAAATCAAGGATGAAACATACAGGGAGGTTTGGACCATGGCATTGAATCCGGAGGAAAACGACAGAAGCTACCTGTTCGGCAGGGCGCTCGCCTACGCGCAGCAGATCGAAAGCTATTCGCTCGGGCTGTCGGAAACATCCCGCAGCACCAACGCGGAGCGGGTGCAGGCGGCGTTCAGCCAGCACCCCGCGAAAACATGGAAAACGTTATACCATCAGCTTCTGCCCTATCTGCAGAAGCTCGGCGACAGGGGGAAACGGTACCGGGAGGAGCTGGACGAAGTGATTTCCCGTATTCCCGTCAATGAATTTTCAAACGCTCCGCTCTCCGAAATTTATCTGCTGGGCTATGCGTGCCAGATGCAGAAATTTCATGAGGAAAAGCAGGAAAACATCCGTAAAAAAATGGAAGCTGCTGAAAGCAGTACAAAAGGAGAGGAAAATAAATGAGCACACTGGCCAACAAGATTGATTTCGCGGTAATTTTGTCCGTAAAAAATGCAAACCCGAACGGCGACCCGCTGAACGGCAACCGTCCCCGCGAGACCTATGACGGCATCGGCGAAATTTCGGACGTATGCATCAAACGGAAAATCCGCAACCGCCTGATGGACATGGGGCAGCCTGTTTTCGTCCAGTCCGACGACAAACGCGCGGACGGCTTCAAAAGCCTGAAGGAACGCGCGGATTCCGTAGACGAGCTGAAAAAGACAAAAGACAGTGAGCTCTATGCGAAAGTCGCCTGTGAAAAATGGATGGATGTGCGTTCCTTCGGGCAGGTCTTCGCTTTCAAAGGCAACGACGTCTCCGTCGGCGTACGCGGTCCCGTTTCCGTCCACCCGGCCTTCAGCGTCGACCCCATCGACATCGCCAGCATCCAGATTACCAAAAGCGTCAACAGCGTGACGGGAGATAAGAAATCCTCCGACACCATGGGGATGAAGCACTGCGTTCCTTTCGGTGTCTATGTGTTTTACGGCAGCATCAACTGCCAGCTGGCGGAGAAGACGGGATTTACGGAAGAGGACGCAAAGCTCATCCGCAAAGCGCTGATTTCCCTGTTTGAAAACGACAGCTCTTCGGCGCGGCCGGACGGAAGCATGGAAATCTGTAAGGTATTCTGGTGGAAGCACAACTGTAAAACCGGACAGTACTCTTCCGCCAAGGTACACCGTTCCTTACACATTGACCAGATCAAGGGCAAAAAAGCCCCGGGCGGCAATCTGCCTTTCCGGATGGAGGATTACTATACCGTCACGGTCGATACGCTGGACGGACTCACCCCTGAAATTTACGATGGAATATAGCGAGGAGGAATTCCTGAGCATCGCCGGCCTCCAGCATTTCGCTTTTTGCCGCCGCCAGTGGGCGCTCGCCTATCTTGAGATGCAGTGGAACGAAAACCTGCGCACCGCCGAGGGCCACATCCTGCACGAGAACGCGCACGACTCCTTCTCCGCTGAAAAGCGCGGGGACCGGATTGTTTCGCGCGGGATGGCTGTGTTTTCCCGCAAACTCGGCGTAAACGGAGTCTGTGACATTGTGGAATTTCACGCTTCTCCCCACGGCGTGCCCATTTTCGGCCGCGAAGGGAAGTGGCTTCCCGTGCCGGTGGAATATAAGCGCGGCTCGCCGAAAGAAAACGACGCCGACCGTCTGCAGCTTTGCTGTCAGGCCATGTGCCTGGAAGAAATGCTCCTGTGCGGAGAAATTCCAAAAGCCTATCTGTATTACGGCGAAACCGCCCGCAGGACCGCCGTCCCTCTGGACGAAGCCCTGCGCGGGAAAGTCGCCGCCATGCTTTCGGAGATGCACGAGCTTTCCCGCCGGAATCATACGCCGCGCGTAAAGCCGACAAAAAGCTGCAACGCCTGCTCGCTGAAGGGCCTTTGCTTGCCAAAGCTGTGCCGCGGCGGTTCTGCGGCGGATTATCTGAAAAAGCGTCTGGAGGAATTTTCGTGAAGATATTGGGAAACACGCTGTACGTTACTTCACAGGACGCCTATCTGGCGCTGGACGGTGAAAACGTGGTCATACAAAGGGAGGAAAGCGAAACCCGGAGAATTCCGCTGCATAATCTGGACGGAATCGTCACCTTCGGCTATACGGGTGCCAGCCCCGCCCTGATGGGGGCCTGCGCCGAACGCGGCGTCGCGCTGACCTTTCTCACGATGCACGGACGTTTTCTGGCGCGCGTATCGGGAACGGAACAGGGAAACGTGCTGCTGCGCAAAACCCAGTACCGCTTTTCCGATGACGAAGCGCAAAGCGCGGGGATCGCCCGGGGTTTTATTACCGGAAAACTATTTAATTCCCGCTGGATTGTCGAGAGGGCCGCCCGGGATTATCCCCTGAGACTGGATAAGGAAAAACTGAGCGGAGTTTCCGCTTCTCTGGCGGACGCGATCCGAAGCCTTCCGTGTGCGGAAACACTGGAAGATATCCGGGGGATCGAGGGGAAAGCGGCGACACAGTATTTTTCCGTGCTGGACGATATGATCCTGCAGCAGAAGAACGACTTCTTCTTCCGCAGCCGCAACCGCCGCCCTCCCATGGACAACGTTAACGCGATGATATCCTTTGTCTACACCCTTCTCGCCCACGATACGGCCTCCGCTTTGGAAGCCGTGGGACTGGACCCCTATGTCGGGTTTCTGCACCGCGACCGGCCGGGAAGGCTTTCCCTCGCGCTGGATCTGATGGAGGAGTTCCGTTCGGTTCTGGCAGACCGCTTTGTTCTGACTCTGATCAATACGAAGCAGGTCAACGGCGGAGGTTTTATCCAGAAAGAAAACGGCGCCGTCCTGATGGACGATGATACGCGAAAAACCATTCTGACTGCCTGGCAAAAGAAAAAGCAGGAACAGATCACCCACCCAATGCTTGGAGAAAAAATGGAGTGGGGCCTTGTCCCGTATTCGCAGGCTTTGCTTCTTGCGCGGTACCTGCGCGGAGACATGGATGTTTATCCGCCGTTTTTATGGAAATAGGAGAAGTCATATGCTCGTATTAATTACTTATGATGTAAATACGGAAACCCCGGCCGGGCAAAAACGATTGCGCAAGGTCGCAAAAGTATGCGTAAATTACGGACAGCGCGTCCAGAATTCCGTATTTGAATGTATTATGGACGCCGCCCTGTGCTGCACGGTCAAGCATCAGCTCGAAAAAATAATCAACCCGGAAAAAGACAGCCTCCGTTTTTACTACCTTGGCGATCACTACAAAACAAAGGTCGAACACATGGGAGCAAAACCCTCTTTTGATGTTACGGAACCGCTTATTTTATAAGGTGCGAACGGTAAGCACACATGCTTTTACTCTGCTGTTCGCACCTTCTAACAATCAATTTTAATTATTATGAAGAATCGTTTTTGAATTGTCTTGGATAGTGCCAGGCAATTTATAGGAAAATTGCTGCTATCTTTCTTGATAACATGCGATTCGTTTGTTACTTTTTGCTGTCGCTCCCCACACGGGAGCGTGGATTGAAACTTTGATGCTTTCATCCCAATGCCTCCTGTTCAAGTCGCTCCCCACACGGGAGCGTGGATTGAAACCCTCCATCATCATCTGCATATTCTGCTGCGAGAGTCGCTCCCCACACGGGAGCGTGGATTGAAACTGACCGCAAAGGAGAAGATGGCCATCAGGAAGCTGTCGCTCCCCACACGGGAGCGTGGATTGAAACTAACCAGCAGCCATACAACGGCAAGGTTGCTGAGTCGCTCCCCACACGGGAGCGTGGATTGAAACGATACATATTGCGGGAGCAACGTGGTCGTGAAACGTCGCTCCCCACACGGGAGCGTGGATTGAAACGATCTGCTGGAATTACAGCACAGGGGGCCACTGGGTCGCTCCCCACACGGGAGCGTGGATTGAAACCCCCTACTTGATTATAACCTCAAAATACACCCATGTCGCTCCCCACACGGGAGCGTGGATTGAAACTTTAGAAACTTGCTTTGAATCATAACGGTCAATTGTCGCTCCCCACACGGGAGCGTGGATTGAAACTGATTCCGGATCTTTTGGCTCGTCTATCGGTTCCGTCGCTCCCCACACGGGAGCGTGGATTGAAACGTATTCGCGTAAACCTCAACCCGTGGAGCCAAAGGTCGCTCCCCACACGGGAGCGTGGATTGAAACTGTTCCGTCGCAGTCAATGCTCTGCGGTAGTGCCGTCGCTCCCCACACGGGAGCGTGGATTGAAACTTGCTTACTTCTTTCGGGTCATACCTGTCAATCGTCGCTCCCCACACGGGAGCGTGGATTGAAACGAAACAGCTATCTGTTGACCCGTAAGCGGAATAGGTCGCTCCCCACACGGGAGCGTGGATTGAAACCTATTCAAAACGCCAGCTAAAAAAGATGGCTAAGGTCGCTCCCCACACGGGAGCGTGGATTGAAACGCTTTCTGGTCGTTTTGAAATGATTGATTCTGGTGTCGCTCCCCACACGGGAGCGTGGATTGAAACGAATAAGGAACACCTGCAACATAACCAGTATCATGTCGCTCCCCACACGGGAGCGTGGATTGAAACAATCTTCTCAATCATCTGGCTATAATCCTGATTAGTCGCTCCCCACACGGGAGCGTGGATTGAAACGGGTTTGGCCATGATCGTCTGTCGGAACTGATTGGTCGCTCCCCACACGGGAGCGTGGA